>JASLMQ010000143.1 GCA_030746455.1 Candidatus Latescibacterota bacterium | reverse complement strand
TATGTGACCGACATCATCACCGACATGTCCCTGGACTGGCTGGACTCCCGCGACCCGGATCGACCCTTCTGCCTATTCTGCCACCACAAGGCCCCGCATCGCCCATGGGAGCCCGACGACAAACACGCGACACTCTACGAGGAAAAGATGATCCCGGAGCCGGACACCTTCAACGACGACTACAGCAACCGCGCCGCTGCCGCCGAAGCAGCCGAGATGCGTGTCGCCCGGGACATGACCTTGACCGACCTGAAAGAGCCGGTGCCCCCAGGAATGACGCCGGAAGAGGAAAAGAGCTGGAAGTACCAGCGCTACATCAAGGACTACCTGCGCTGCGTGGCCTCGGTGGACGACAATGTCGGCCGCCTGCTGGACTACCTGGACACGAAGGGGCTCGCGGACGACACGATTGTCGTCTACACCTCGGACCAGGGATTCTTCCTCGGCGACCACGGATGGTACGACAAACGGTTCATGTACGAGGAATCGCTACGGATGCCGTACGTCATCCGGTACCCCCAGGCCATCGCACCGGAGACGGTCAACGAGGATATCGTGCTGAACGTCGACTTCGCCCTAACCTTCCTGGATTTCTCGGATGTGGACGTACCCGACGAAATGCAGGGAACGAGCTTCCGTCCCCTCCTGGAAGGCACCCGTCCGGATGACTGGCAGACGGCGATGTACTACCGGTACTGGATGCACCTATCGGGACACAACGTCTATGCCCACTACGGAATCCGGACGCTCAGGCACAAGCTCATCTACTACTACGCGGACGGGTTGGGGCAGCCGGGCACGCTCGACGATCCGAGACCCCCGGAGTGGGAGCTGTTCGACCTCGACCAGGATTCGAGTGAGATGAACAGCGTGTACGACGATCCGGCCTACGCCGATGTGGTCGGGGACCTGAAGGAAGACCTGCGGCGTATGCAAGAGGAGGTTGGGGACGAGCCCCACGGGGAGGAGGCATAGTAGGCTGGTATACCGAACAGACACCGGGTTCACATGCTGATCACCTGAACGGAGAGCGGATCCATGCCACTGAAAGCAGGAGTTTGCGGAGTGGGATCGTTCTACTCCAATGCGTTTGCGCGTGCCCTGCAGCAGAACGCGGGGACCGACCTCGTGGCCTATGCGCACCTCGATCAGAGCGACGACGAGCTGACGACACTGGGGATGAAGCCCCGGAGCGAGTTTGGGGCCCAGTATGGCATCAAGGAGTACTCCGGTGTGGAGGAGATGGTCGCATCGGAGTCGCTGGACGCGGTGTTCGTGACCTGTTACGACAACCGGAAGTCCGCCCAATCGATCGCGGCGATGGACCTGGGCGCACACGTCTACGTGAGCAAGCCGATGTGCATGACGCTCGAAGGGGCGGACGCGATGCTGGAAGCGGCCGAGCGGAACGGCGTGCTCCTTTCGACGCTCCTGCCGGGACGCGACGACGGCGCGATCCGCGCGGTGGGCACGCGGGTCCTGGACGGGGCCATCGGCCGCGTGGTCTCGGCCCGAGCGTGGATCCAGCACGGGTGCTTCCGCCCGAGCACGGTCTTCGAGGGCAGCGGCGAATTCGGTCCGGACCAGGGAGGAATCGACCTGTCTCTGGGATTCTACGCCGCCGACCTGCTGCTCTGGCTGATCGACTCCCGTCCCACTCGGGCCTATGCCGAATACGACAATCTTGCCACGCCCCACAGCATCTGGATGGATACCGGGAAGGGGACCGTGCGCTTCGAGGACGGACGCATGGGGTCGATGGACATCATCTACAACGTGAGCTGTGGTGCTCCGGCGTGGGAGATGGAGGTCGTGGGCACGGATGGGATCGCCCGTGCGCATCTGGATGTGATGGAGGGCATCATCTGGCACAAGGACGATGCCGGCGCTCCCCGCGTGTTCTACCGGAATCAGAACGACGTGATCGGCGATGCCGTTGACCGTTTCGTTCGGTCGATTGTGGACGGGGCGCCCCTCGACATCACACCGCAGCACGCGCGGAACGTCCTCGAGCTCTGCCTGGCGTGGACGCGCTCCGCGGAAGAGAACCAGGCCGTGGCATTGCCCCTTGGTGGTTAGGGCTAAGCAGCATCACGCACCACACGAAGGAAAGGGTCGTACCATGTACAAGGTTGCTGTTGTGGGATACCGCGCGCAGGGAAGTCGGCACCACGCGCCATCCTTCGCCCGGCTGCCCGACTGCGAGATCGTCGCGGTCTGCGATATCGTCGAGGATCGCGCACGGGAGGGCGCCGAACTCTACGGCGTGCCGGCCTACACCGATGTCGACGAGATGCTCGAACGCGAGAAGATCGACATTGTCAACATCCCCACGGGGGAGCGCTTCCGCTTTGAGCTCGTGATGAAGGCACTCCGACTCGGGAAGCACGTGTTCACCGAGAAACCCCTGGCCGGGACGGATGGCCAGTACCGCATCCAGCTGTCGGATGTGGCGGCGGCGAGAGAGATGGTCGATGAGTGGCGGAAGCACGACGTCGGGTTCGGGATCTGCTTCGGCCTGCACTGCTCGCCGAACGTGGCCAAGCTCAAAGAGCTGATCCAGGCGGGCACGCTGGGCAACCTCAGGCAGATCCAGGCTCG
>JASLMQ010000142.1 GCA_030746455.1 Candidatus Latescibacterota bacterium | reverse complement strand
AGGAAGACCTGATGCGCGAGATCGTGGACGCCGAGGTCGTGTACGGCCGTTTGCCGAAGGAGCCGTTCCAGAAGGCAGAGAAGCTGCGATGGGTCCAGAGCATCGGCGTAGGCTTCGAGACCATGCTCTATCCCGAGATGGTCGAGAGCGACGTCACTATCACCAACACCTCGGGGGCGTTCGATGCGGCCATGGCCGAGCACGCGCTGGCCCTCATCTTCGGGTACACGCGCGCCATCGCCTTCTCGGAACGCAATCGCAAAGCGCGGCAGTGGGACAGAGACGCCTGCGATGTCCGTCTGCTCCACCTGCAGACCGCCTGCGTCCTCGGTCTGGGCACCATCGGAAGAAGCATCGCCCGGGCCCTCGCCTCGTTCGGCATGCGCGTCATCGGTGTCGACGCCCAGGTCTCCGAGCCCCCCGAGGGAGTCGAACGCCTCGTCGGCCCCGACGGCATGCTCGACGCCCTTGCCGAGGCCGACGTCGTCGTGGTCGCCCTCCCCGTCACGGAGCGAACCACGGGGATGGTCAACGCGACCTGCTTCGAACGGATGAAGCAGACGGCCCTCCTGGTCAACATCGCTCGGGGTCCCATCGTCAACGAGACGGACCTCATCGCCGCGCTGGAGAGCGGTGACATCGCCGGGGCTGCTCTGGACGTCTTCGAGGTGGAGCCGCTCCCCGAGTCGAGCCCGCTGTGGGACATGCCGAACGTGGTCATCACACCCCACATCTCGAGCAAGTCCGAGGAGGGCGACGAGAACCTCCAGCGCATCTTCGCGGAGAACCTCAGGCGGTATGTGGCGGGAGAGCCCCTCCTCAACCTCGTGGACAAGCGCCTGGGCTATGTTGTTCAGTAGACGGACTGACTTCTGTCAGATGACTTGGGGTCCAGCAAGACCGAGTGGCTGGCTGTACGCTCATTCGACACTCTAACTATCCCCGGAGGGCCTCCATGAACACCCGCAATCCCTTCTCCGTGAGCGGGGCAGTGTCCCGCGCGCTCGCGGAGCAACCCATCGTCGACGTTCATACCCATCTCTATCCCGCCAATATGGCGCCGCTCTATCTCGCGGGACCTGATGAGCTACTGACCTATCACTACCTGAAGGCCGAGACCTCCCGTCAGCTGCCGCCGGGCATCTCCGTGGAGCAGTTCAACGGCCTGCCCAAACCGGAGCAGGCCGACATCATCTGGAAGGCCCTCTTCGTCGGCGACAGCAGTCCCCTATCCGAAGCGCAGCTCGGCGTCGTCACCGTGATGAGCTCCCTGGGCCTCGATGTGAGGGCCGACGACCTGTCGGAGTTCCGAGCCTACTTCACGGATACGAAGCCCGAGGACTATGTGGACATGGTCTTCCGGCAGTCGGGCGTAGGCCGCGTTTACATGACCAACGATCCCCTGGATGAGGCGGAGGGTCCGATGTGGCTCGAGGGCGTGGAGCGGGATCCCCGGTTCGGCGCGGTACTCCGGCTCGACACCGCCCTGATGAACTGGCCCGATCCCGTCCCCGGACTCAGAGCCCTCGGCTACGAGGTCTCGGGCGACATCGATCAGAAGGCCGTCGCCGAGCTGCGCCGCTACCTGAACGAGTGGTGCGACCGGATGGACGCGTGCTATATGGCCATCTCCCTGCCGCCCGACTTCGCCTACCCGGGCGAGACCAGCATCTCGAAGCTCATGGGCGAGGTGGTCTACCCCACCGCAAGGGAGCGCGGCATTCCCTCGGCGATGATGGTGGGCGTCAAACGCCAGGTCAACCCCGTGCTCCGGGATGGCGGCGACAGCCTCGGTTCCTGGGATCTCACCAACCTCGAGAGCATCGCCCGCGAGTGGCCCGACGTCGACTTCCTCATCACGCTGCTCTCGCGCGAAGACCAGCATGAGCTGTGCGTCACCGCCCGCAAGTTCCCCAACGTGATCCCGTTCGGGTGCTGGTGGTTCCTGAACAACCCGAGCATCATCCGGGAGATCACGTCCGAGCGCCTGGAGCTCCTGGGGACGAGCTTCGTTCCCCAGCACTCCGACGCGCGGATTCTGGACCAGCTGCTCTACAAGTGGACCCATTCCATCAAGACCATCACACCGGTCCTCACTCGGAAGTATGAGGACCTGTGCGACACCGGCTGGCCCCTGACCGAGGCCGACATCCGCCGCGATATCGCACAGATGTTCGGCGGCGGACGCGTGCTGGGGGATTGATCAGCCGGTCTGCTACCTGGAGAGCCACACCATGATGGATCTATCCCCGGAGCCGAAGGGCCCAGATGCCCTTCCAAGCTACGCAGTCGCCGATGCCAGGGCGCCGGTCGCCCATCCTGCCGTCTTCATCACTGCCGATGACATCGAGAGAGCCCGACGCAACATCGATGGCTACGCCTGGGCAAAGGCCAGGTTCGAGGCCCACCGGTCCTCGGCGGATCGATGGCTGGCCATGTCGGACGATGACCTTCGGGCCATCGTGCCGCACCAGCACGCCCTGTTCGACAAACGAGTTGATTGCCCGGTGTGCGGTTCCGCCTGCGAGACGCGCGTGGAATGGATCGGCAGGGCGCGGTGCCCGGACTGCGAGCGGGACTATCCCGATGCCGAACATCCCGACGACGGCTCGGGCTGGAGGAATCCGGACACCGGCAAGACACATCCCTTCGTCCCCACGTACAACGAGTTCGCGGTAGACCAGATCACGGACCACGGGTTGGGCGACCTGGCGATCTGCTACGCCGTTACCGGAGATGAGAGCTACGCCCGGACCGCATCCGTGCTCTTCGATGCCCTGGCCCACCTCTACCCCACCGCCGACGGCGGCCCCATGTGGTATCCCCACATGCCTTACCCCGGGGGAGGACGCCTGAACCGGCCCCAGTACCAGACCTCCCGCATGCTCATCTTCTACTCGCGCGATTGCGACCTGCTCTACGGGAGTGAGGCATGGGACGAGCCCTCGGTCAATCCCCTGTGCGCGACCAGGCGGGAGAACGTGGAGGTCAACCTCCTGATCAATGGGGCCGAGTACTGCTACGGCAAGCTGCTAGATGCGGAGTGGAAGCCTGAAATCAAGGTATTGCCCAGCTTCAACAACGCCTACTCCGACTACCTCCAGGGCATCGTGAGCGTCGGGTGCGCCCTCGGTATCTCCCACTACATCGACTACGCACTAGAGGGCAAGTTCGCGATCACCAATTTCCTCGACAACGCGCTGGACAGGGAATCCCAATACATCGAGACCTCCTTCGGCACCTACAGCACGCACACGTTCGACCTGTTCATGCACCACGCAGAGATGCTCTACAGCTTCCGTGACACCAGCCGAACCGGGGGGCTCAACCTCTACACCCACCCGAAGTTCGTCAGGGGATTCCTTAGATCCGACCTGGACTTGTCGTGTGCCGGACACTCCCCGCCCGTGGGCGACTGCGGCCCGGACCTGACCATCAAGGGGCGGTCCGAGCGGAGCGATCAGGATGCCTACACGCCCAAGCTTCACGGCCGTCTTGAGCTCCTCATCGCCAAGGCCCCCGACGCAGCCTCCAGGCAGGAATACCAGGCCTATCTCTACAGCCTGTGCGAAGGCGAGGTCGGGGATCGCAGGGCGCACTTCAGTGCCGACCGCCTCCTCAACGAACTCCTCCTCTTCCGTGCCGACCCCGTTCCCGAGCCCGCCGCCGACCACGCCGGCCTGAGACTCCAGGCGCCCCTCAGGTCAACCGCTCTGGTCGCAGGCAGGAACACGGCCATTCTGAGGAAGGGCACCCCGGACACGGGCGAAATGGCGGCGCTCCTTCGCTGCGGCCAGACGCTCAACCACGGCCACTATGACGAGCTGAATCTGAACCTGTTCGCGCTGGGTCGAGAGATCACCTACGACCCCGGCTACGGCGACGCGCAGGGACGGTTTGGCGTGGGAAAGGTCACGGGCACGCACAACCTTGTGATGGTCAACGAGACTTGCCAGCTCAAGCAGGAAGGCACAGGCGGCAACCTGACGCTATTCTGTGAGGCGCCGTTCGTACGCGTGACGGAGGGCAGATCCGAGAATGCCTACGGCAGCGAGGACCTCTCCATGTACCGCAGGACGGTCGCGCTGGTAGATCTCGCTGATGGCGGCGGGTACGTCCTCGATATCTTCCGCGTTGCAGGCGGCCACACACACGACTTCAACTACCACTTCATCGGCGATCTCGCAGGCGTTGAGGGGATCGAGCTGTCCGATCCAGAGGACGTGTCTCTTGCTGGCCCGCAGTACCGGTGGTATGAACTACTGGACGAGAACGGACGGCTCGAGGGCATGGAAGACGTGGACCACTACTGGGCGCCTCCGCCCGGGAACGGCTACGGCTTCCTGCACGACCTGCGGCGGGGCGAACCCGGTGGATCTTGCACCTTCACCTGGGATGTCGAGAGTGAGGATCAGCCCGAGGAGAACGGCAGAATCGACCTGACGCTCGTCCCGCCTGAGGCCACCGAGGTCATTCTGGCCCGGTGTCCTGGCATCAGCGCCAGGCATCCGGGGATGGACTACGCCATCTCCCGACGAAAAGGCCGGGACCTGGAAAGTCGCTTCGTGGCCATTGTCGAGCCGCGTCGGGGTTCGCGGTCCGTGAAGCAAGTTGAGGAGCTTCGTCCGTCCGACGGATCGGACCCCGGTATGACGCTCGCGCTGAAGGTTGAAATCGCGGATGGCACCGTGGACTACCTCTTCAGCGCCTGCGAGGCGGACATCGATACGCCGAGGGAGTACGTGGACGGCGACGTGCGGATGCGATTCTCCGGTCAGTTCGGAGCGCTGAGGAAGAGCGGAGAGAGGATCGACGCAGTCTTGGTGCAGGGGTCGGAGCTTTCGGCGTACGGCCTCTCCCTTTCGCCTGACGTCAATCGGCACACAGGCTTGATAGACGCCATCGACCACGAGAAGGGACTGATCCACACGCTGACCCCCCTTCCCGCGGACGGGAGCCTTGACGGCCGGATCGTCTCCTTCAGCCGTCCGGAATACACCCGGGACACGCTCTTCACGATCGAGAGGGTCGTGCAGGACGGGGATCGATATCGGATCGACGTGCGCGACAACGACTTCGTGATGTCCAGAGGAATGGCGGGGATAGACCAGACGAAGCCAGGCCGGATTCCCAACTGCCTCCCGCTGGACTGGACCCGCACGCTCAACCGAAGCGTCGAGGCCAGATACTTCACCGGCAAGCTGCT
>JASLMQ010000141.1 GCA_030746455.1 Candidatus Latescibacterota bacterium | reverse complement strand
ATGTGCCCGAGCCTCCAGAGCCGGGGGATGTCGCACAGAACAGGATCTTCGCGTGGAGTGACAGCGCCCGTTTCAACGATGATGGCGTGAGAATTGGCCGCAACCCGCTGAGCTACAGCGGATGGAACCCTTTTAGCACCCAGGCTGCGCTCTACTACATGACCGGGGAGGACAAGTACCTGCGCGAGTTCCTGCGCCTGGCAATCCCGGATCTCGACGACCTGCCCGATCAGGTTCGAACGCTCTATGTCGAGAGGTCGGAGACGGGCGAGTACGACCTTTCCCACCCGATCGCCATGGCTCACCACTACACGGCCCATCGGATGCCGCTGTTGTGGGATCTGATCGAGGAGAGCCCGTTGCTGACCGACGAGCAGCGGCTGAGGATCACCAACGATCTGCGCTGGAACTGCGAGCTTGTCACAGACTATGGGATCGGCCACAGCCGTCACGGCGCGTACGCAGGATTGACGGCCTATGCGGCGGCTCGGTACTTCAGCACGTACTACCCTTCGGACCGGTGGAGCCAACTCCTGGAGCGAGTCCGCGACAACTTCGTCTGGTGGATGGAGCATCCCACGTCCTGGGGCGAAGGCGACCTGCTTCCGTGGATCAACACGAGCCTCCATCCCGTACTAATCTACTTCATGATCAGCGATCCCCAGCCGTGGATCGACAGCGGGGCGGCCCGGATGGCGCTGGAAACGTTCCCGGCGATCTGGTCTGGCAGACCCCACGAGCCGGCGATCGAGGCGCAGGGCCTGAACCTGATGCACAGGGCAGCCTGGCTGCTCCGGGACGGGCGGTACACCTACATGGCGCGGCAGGCGGACTACGACTACGATGTGTTCCGCATCGGTCAGTCCTGGTGGCCAGCCCCTGAGCTCGAGGCGGCCCCACCGGCCGATCTGGTGGGTCGAGTGTCGGTTGTGCCACTGAGTGGGTCGGATGCGGGGGCGGCGGGGATCGGATTCGACCCGAGTGAGGGTTTCCAGTACATCACCTACCGATCCGGACTCGAGCCCGACGATGGCTTCCTGATGCTGGACGGCTTCGACGGCCGAAGGCGAAATCCGCATCACGTTTCGGCGCTGACCTACCTGCGCAGCGGGGGCCGTGAGTTGCTATCGGGCCCCGGTAACCAGGTTTCTGTCCTGCGAGACGGTATGAGCGAGAATCATGTGGCCATGGCCTCACAGTTGGATGGCGCGTTCTCCGGCGAGAAGATGGCTTTCGTGCGTGCAACCGTGCCGGACTATGCGTACAGCGGCTGGCAACGTGATATCCTCTGGGTGGATGAATGCCTGACGCTTGTATTCGACGTCCTTACCGCGCGGGAGGGAGGAGAATTCGAGATCGCCTGCCAGTGGGAGCCGGTCGATCCGTTGCACCCGAGTGAGGTCGATCTCCGGTGGGCGCAGAGCGAAGGCGAGAATCCCATCACACTCGTCACTGCGCAGTCCGCGCGGTTGACCAATGGACCCGGACCGCTTCAGCACGAGAGATCTCTGGCATCGCTGATCGATGACCTGCTGCGCGACGATCATATCCTCAACCAGCATCTGAACGTGGAGCTGGAGTCCGGCGATCGGATGGCGATCGTGAACGCGGTCTATGCCGATGATGCACCTGGAAGATACGCCTACCGCCTCGATCCGCTGTCGGACTATGCCACGCTTGTAAGCGGCAAAATGCGGGCGGTGCTTGTCACAGGTTCTTGCAAAGTCCAGGGGCTGAGCTTCGACGCGAGTGTCACCTACTTTTCGTCAGGCCGCTTGTTCGTGCACGCCGGCCAGGAGGTGCGCGCGGGCGATATCTCGCTCTTCCGTACGGACAAGCCGATAGAGCTGGCGTGGAATTACGACGAAGCGGCGATCACTGTCGAGGCCGGGGAGCCAGTGAACCTTGAGCTGGCCCTCACACAGAACGCGATGCCTGTGGTTGACGGTGTGGCGACGGATGGCAGGCTGAGTCGGCTGTCCGCCGGGAGGCACCGTATCACCGGGGCGGATCCCGGGTTCCGAGAGATGCTGGACAGGATCCTGGAGGGGGTGGAGGCGGATCACGCTCATCCGGCGACAGTGGTGACGGAGAGGGCCAGTCCCAACTGGACGCCGTCGTGGGCGGAGCAACTCTCCTCCCCGGTACGCCTGATGAAGCCAACGCCCTCTGGCGACGAGCTCTGGATCTCCACCGAGGGCGCCGCGCATTACTGCCTGGGTCTTGATGGCAGAATGCGGTGGACGCTCGAGCTGCCGGTTCCCGCCGATGCGATGGCGTTCTCGGCGGATCCTGCCATCGATGGTGGATTGGCCGCGGTGACCGGTGGATGTGACAACCAGCTTCGCGCCTTCGCCGCTGACGGACGACTGCTCTGGTCGGCTGAGTCCGAGGTCTGGCAGGGCCACATGACAGGTCCGAACCGATGGGATGCGTCATGGTACACCGATCCGAGACGCATCACGGGCATCCGAAGTCTTCTTGTTGGCGACCTGTCAGGTTCAGGCACTCCTCAGATCCTCGTTGGGCGGCCGGCGACCTTCGAATCGTGGACGCTCGACGGGACGCTAATCGAACGGGTCCCCGTCCGCTGGGGTGAAGTCGGTCAGCTCGAGCTGCTGTCTCTCGACGGTGAGCAACGGGCGCTGATCGGCAACTTCTATACCGGCTTGGATCACCTTCTCGTGGTCGGACCGGACTTGAAGATCCAGAAGGCCGAGGAGGGGCGCTGGAACTACCAGCTCCCTGTGCCTCCCGGTGCCACAGAGATGGGGGCCACACTGCAGCGAGGCGTTGCCGCACTGCGCGTGGCGGATCTCGACGGCGATGGCGCTCAGGAAGTGATCGTGGCCCGCGGCGGACACTGGAATGATCTCCGCGCATACAACACCGATGGCTCACAGTGCCTGTGGATGCACAGCTTTGGCCCGGCGGCGCCTCGGATCGTCCAGGAGCTCAAGGGCCGTTTTGTGCGTGACATGAGTGTTAGTGCGCTGGACGACGAATCCGGCATGACCGTTGCGATCGGCCTGGAGAACGGCTGGACGCACTGCTTCGCCGCCAACGGGCGGCTGGTCTGGTCCAGGCGCTTCTCCGACACCGTGACGGCGGTGACCCACGTCGCCGGGTGCGTCGCCGTTGGGCTGACCGATGGCAGGATCTGTCTTGTTGATCCACATGGCGCTGTCGTCCGGACCGCGCAGGCCGAGGGCGAAGTGCGAATACTCGTCGCCGGGGACCCTCACCAGCCGCTGCTGCTGGCTGGAATGCATGCAGGCACCGTTGTTGCACTGGAGCTTCCCGAGTGAGATGGACTGCAGTCCCAACTGCCACGAAGGGAGTGATCATGTCTCGCAAGGTCAGGATATCGACGATCTCATTCCTCCTCGGCAACGGGACGAAGACCCGGGCCGATCGGTTCGACCAGGCGCTGCGGTACCTGGCAGACGCGGCCGAAGACGGGCCGGACCTGATCCTGTTACCCGAGCTGTACGAAACCATGGGCACGCGTGAATCGGCCGAGATCAAGCAGATCGAGGATCCCGATCAGAGGCGGGCCGCCATGCTGGCGTCCGCCGAGGAGGAGGACGGGCCGTTCTCGACGCGGCTAAGCGAGTTCGCCTCTGAGCACGCCATCATCGTGGTGTCGAACCACCTCATCCGTGAGGGTGGCAGGTACTTCAACCAGGCGACGTTCTTCGGCCGACAGGGCGACATCGTGGGCCGCTACCGGAAGGTGCAGCTGACGGTCGGTGAGTACGAGGGCAGTGGAATCACTCCGGGAGATGACCTCGATGTGGTGGAAATCGAGGGGGTCCGATACGGGACCTTCATCTGCAACGACCAGGCGTTCCCCGAGATCTGCCAGGTCTATGCGCTCCAGGGCGCGGATGTGTTGCTGCATCCTACACAGGCCGCGGGTCCGACGGAGACGATCCGGTCGGAGATGCTGCGCACCCGGGCGCACGATGCGTCGTGCTATCTCGTGACTTCGACCTTCCTGCAGGACCGCCACCTTTCGTGGCAGCACCGGGAAAGCCGCGCGACGATCTGCGACTACAACGGGTACACGCTGGCCGAGACGGGCTATCGGGAGGGCCACGCCACGGCGACGCTGGACCTGGAGGAGCGCCGGTGGACCAGCTGGTGTCCCGATGGCGACCACGGAGAGAGCATCCGGCGGCAGCACCGCGCCGATCTGTATTCCAGGTACTACGGGGAGCTGTCGAAGGGGAAGGAGAATATGGTGCCGGCGCGAACGGATTCGGATGCGTCCTAGTGCGCGGATCTGATGGTCACCGTCCATTAGGTTACACGGGAGTGTGCATGCTTTCGATCACGACCGACTATTCCACGAGCATTGGCGACCCTTCGCCCTACCTGCGGCGGATCGCCGACGCGGGGTTCACGCACCTTCACTGGTGTCATCAATGGAATACGGATTTCCTCTACTCGAAGTGGGAGATCGACCAGATCCAGCGATGGCTGACGGAGTTCGGTCTGCAACTGCTCGATCTCCACGCCTCTGTGGGGCCCGAGAAGAACTGGTACTCTGACGAGGAGTACGAAAGGCTGTCGGGCGTGGAGCTGGTGAAGAACCGGATCGATATGACCTCGCGGCTGGGCGGCGGGGTGATCATCATGCATATCCCGAAAGACCCCATGTGTGATCCCCTGCGAAGGTCGCTGGACGACCTGCAACCCTACGTGGTTGATCGTGGGGTCAGGATCGCAGTGGAGAACGGGGACTTCGGCGTGATCCGGCAGCTCCTGTCTGAGTATGGGCCGGAGTTCCTGGGGGTGTGCTATGATTCGGGGCACGGAAACTCGGCAGGGGATGGGCTGGGCAACCTGGAGACGTGCAAGGGCAGGCTGATCTCGCTGCACATGAACGACAACGATGCGTCGGGAGATCTTCACCAGCCTCTGTTCATGGGGACGGTCGACTGGGACCGGATGGCCGGCATCATTGCGACCTCGTCCTACGAGAAGTGCGTGAGTATGGAGGTCGTGATGAAGAACTCGGGCATCGAGGACGAGGCCGAGTTCCTCGCGCACGTGTTCGAGACGGGGACGCGGTTCGCGGGGATGGTTGAGCGGCGTAAGGAGGCGGGCTTAGCAGCCCGTTGATAAAGGCCCGTTTTGTGGTTTTGATGGAGTCTTCAAAAGATGGCGAGGAAGGCTCTGCGTGTGAGTGTCAGTCCGGTGGCGGAGAGAACAGGATCGCGAAGCCGGTCCCATCCTATTGGCAGGCGG
>JASLMQ010000140.1 GCA_030746455.1 Candidatus Latescibacterota bacterium | reverse complement strand
TCTCGGACATCGGGTACACCTGGACCTACCGGATGTATGCGACCTTCGCCCTCGGCCACAATCTGGTGGTCGTGGACCGGGAGACCCAGAAGCGGATCCCGACCGCGGGATGCCTGGAGGCCTGGCACCCCTGTGCCGAGGGGGTGCAGGTCGTCGAAGCATCTGGGTCTGATGTGTACCCTCAATGCGAGGTGTACCGACGTGCCCTCTTCCTGATCCCGGTGGGAGACTCCGACAACCTGGTATTCGACATCTTCGAGGTAGCAGGGGGCGACACCCACGAGTGGATGACCCATGGGAGCTGCTCGACCGACCAGACGCTCGAGGTCTCGGTGCCCACCGAGTACCACGCGGCGAGCTACGCCGACGACGGCGAGCCGTTCAGATCGCCCAACCATAGCGACTGGGAAATGGAGCTCCACGCGCAGGGCCTCAGGCCTATGGAGGTCAACCCGTGGTACGGCGCATTCCGCGATGTCTACAGGGGGACGCCGGAGGAGACGTTCTCGGCGACGTTCGAGGCCGTTGACGAAGGCCTACCCGACGTGCGTCTGCACATGCTGGAACACGGCGATGGTGACCTTTACACCTGCCGGGTGCCGACCATCCGACGGTGCTGGAGTCCTGCACTGGGGACGGAAGACCATTCGCGCGTGGAGGACCACTGGATGCCCAAACTGGTGGTCCGGCGCGATGGGGAAGGCCTGCATAGTCGCTTCGTGGCCCTGTGGGAGCCGATGCGAGAATCGAGGGTGGTTGCGGACGTCCGAGACCTGGCACCGGCCCATCCGGAGGTCGTTGCCCGCGAGGTCCTGGCGGTCGGAGACGCCGGAGATGAGCGAATTCGCATCCTGTACTCCTCTGAACCCGCCAAGCGCTGCCAGGTTGACGATGGTGCGTCCTTCCAAGGTCGCTATGCCGTGTCCATGGAGGGGAGCAGGGGCAGGCGGGTCACGCTATATGATTGTGCATATCTCCGCGACGGCGACCTCGAGGTCACAGTCGAGCCACGGGTGGCCTTGCCGGTCATCGAGGCCCTAGAGGCCGAACCGGGCGACTATGCCGTCGTGCTGGATGGCACCTGGCCCGATGTGGCCGAGGGTCAGCCGTTGGTATTCGCGGAACCTGAACTCGTCACACTCACTCAGGACGGGGCACACCGGCGCGCGTTTCCGGTCGACTCGGTGGCGACACAGGGCCGACAGACCGTTCTGACTTGCGGTCGGCATCCGGGTTTTCGGTACGATCGGAAGTCCACCGTCCTCGAGGACGTGTTCACGCCATTCCAGAGCGCCGAAGGGGAGGCCGTGGTCTCACTGCCCAGCCGCGTGCATCTGATGGTGGATGCGAAACAGCTTGGAGCGTGGTCTGTTCAGACCACAGATACAATCACCGTTAACGGGTATGGAGTGGAGCGAACCGGAGAGAAACCGAGATGGCTTTCGCCGTGACCGAGGGCACGTACTCTCGAGACAACTCCGAGCCCAGCCTGTGCCGTGATCCGAGCGAGGATGGTTGCTGGATGGCGTGGTCTGCCTTCGGTGAGAAGGGGTCGAGGGCATTCCTGCGACACTTCGACGGGTGCGCAATGGGAACCATCAAGCCCGTGTCGCCGCACGACCGCATGCAGACGCGTCCACTCTGCGTGCCGAAGACGAACGGGGTCCAGTTCGTGTGGTTCGAAAAGGAGGGACAGACCTATTCCATCTGGGTGCGGGAGACTTCCGCCGAGGGCCTTTCAGACTGCGTAGAGATCGCCTCGCTGGCCGAGTCGGCCAAGCCGTGGGAGCTCCAGGCCCTCTGCGACGGGGTCGGGGCCCTCTGGGTGAGCTGGGCCCAGGCGTCAAGGGGAGAAAGCAACATCCAGGTCCTGAGGTTCGGCGCGGAAGGGGATTCGGCGCAGTTTGAGACTGAGGCGGCAAGCCGCTTCAGCTATCGCCCGAGAATGGCCGAGGGCCCCGACGGGGAGGTCGCCCTCGTCTGGGACAGCTACGTGGATGGCGTGTACGACGTGTACGGGAGTACGCTATCGTCACGGGGAGCCGGCGAGGTCGTGAAGATCAGCAGCGACGGCGAGTGGGAGAACAAGGCGACGATCTGCCGCGATCCGGACGGAGGGCTCTGGGCGGCCTGGGTGCGGTGGCAGGACGTGATGTACCACCAGAGCACGATTCAGCAGAAGTTCAGCGTGCGCGGGGCGCGGCTGAACGGCACAAGGTGGGAACCGGTCTCCGGATCCGACGGGGGAGACGACATCGCGTCGCTCGACTACGGGATGCTCACGGACTTCCCCCATCCCCCTCAGCTCGGCCACATGGGCCGGCGGCTCTTCCCTATGCTCAGGGGGGCAGAGGACGGCGGGATCTGGATCCTCTGGGAGGCGAAGGCGGATCAGGATCAGGGCACGCTGACGTCGATGGGACGCCTGCTCGCACAGCGCTGGAAGAGCGAGGGATGGACCGAGCCGCACTGTGTGGCCGAAGGCAGGGCCTTCTACGAGATCCCGCACGGTGGGATCTTGCCTGGGGACATCTACCTGCTCGCCAGGGACATCGAGTCCGACGAGCTCTATCTCGAGCAGGCCGCCCTGTCCACTGCACTTCCGAGCGTTCCGATCGAGGAACGGAGCGTCGACGAGGCGCAATGGGACGCCGTGCGTTTGCCCCTGACCCCGCGATCGGAACAGCGGCCCCGGAACGAGCTGCCCGGGCCCGAGGAGGGCAAGTACCAGCTCTACTGGGCGGATCTTCACGCCCATTCCTCCATATCCCACGAGATGGAGGGCGAGCCCGACGAGCTGGGGCACTACGCGCGGGACAAGGCACAGATCGATGCGCTGACGATTTCGGACAACGACAATTTCTGGAGCCGTCACGTTCGACAGCAGGTACGACACCTGACCGACTACGAGTGGGACTACGCGAAGGGAAACGCGCTGGCGCTGAACCAGGAGGGGAGTTTCGCGCTCTTCCCTGGCTATGAGATGGGTTCGGAGGCCCTGACCGCCCTCGAACGGGACCATCGTTCGGTGATGTCGGACGACGACGAGATGGAGATGGATCCCTTCAACTTCAAGTACTACGATGCGTACATGAGGGGCGAGCTGAACAAGCACAAGGACACGTACGAGTGCATGGCCTGGTTCAAGGAGAAGGGCTACCTGGTCCTCCCCCATCCGCACCACGGGTACTGGAGGCTGTACGATACGGATGTGGAATGGGGCGTGGATGTCTGTGCGGCCTGGATGATCAATTTCGACCTCTACGACATCTACTACAGGTATCTCGACGAGGGCCACCGGTTCGCTTTCACCGGAAGCGGCGACTGCCACTACCGGAATCCCGGGCTGAGTGGCGCGCTCACAGGCATCTGGGCCGAGCGGCTGGACCGGGCCTCGCTTCTGGATGCGATCCGGGCAAGAAGGTGCTTTGCGACCGCCGGGCAGCGTATCCTGATGGAGCTCACGGTGGACGGCCATATGGTCGGCAAGGCCATCACGGTGCGGCCCGACCCGGACCGTCCGCCGCCGGATCCCTATATGCCCAAGGGCGGTGCATCCATTCCGCGCGCACATCCCGGCGCCGTCGATGACCCCGTGTTGGAGTGGCGCGTGGTGGGTGAAGACCAGGAGTACATCCTGCGGGTCCTTCGGGATGGAAGGCTGATCCACGACGAACGCTTCCATCGGGAGACCCACGGCACACTGAAGGAGTACATGCTGTGCCAGTATCGGCCCGGCAGACACTACTACCATCTCGAGGTGCATCCCCCAAAGCCGATCCCGCAGTACCCGGCCAACGTTGCCCACGCGATGGGGGCCAAGGGCTGGACCACGCCGATCTGGGTGGACGCGGCCCAAACGTGATCACGAAGAACTTGAACCACCCTCCTCCGCAGCAAACGCTGCTTCGGAGGGCAGGCAGAGAGCTCAGAGACCACAGAGAAGAACAGGGAAGGGAGAGATCCGGGATCGGATCCAGAGGCAACCGAGGATCGAGCACCAATACGCCCACCGGATCAAGGCTGAATTATGGCGATGGCATTGCAGACGGATGTGGACGCACAGGAGGTCGGGGGGCAGAGGCGTATCCTGACGCCCCGTTCGCTCACCGTGGGACTGCTGGGGGTCGTCGCGGTGACCCTGGCGGCTCCGTACTCGGAGTGGGTCGTCCGGTCGACCTACATGGCCACCAACTACTTCCCCCTGGGACTGGCCTTCTCCTTTATCCTGGTGGTCGTGGTTCTGAATCCCCTGCTCAAGGCCTGCGGGAGACGCTTCGCCCTCTGGGGCGACGAGCTGGGCGCGATCTACGTGATGCTGCTGGTTGCCGTGTCGGTGCCCACCTACGGGATTACCGGGTACGTGATCTCGATCTCGGCGTCTCCCTTCTACTACGCGACGACCGAGAACGGATGGGCGGATTACCTGCATCAGCACATCCCGCGGTGGGCCGTTCCCGGAGCGGGCCCCGAGGTGGCCTGGTTTTTCGAGGGGTTGCCCCGAGGGGCGGAGATCCCCTGGCGGATCTGGCTGGTGCCCCTCTTCTGGTGGGGCACGCTGGTGGTCGCAACGCTGATCCTGTGCATCTGCCTGATCGCCATCTTTCGGAAGCAGTGGGTGGAAAAGGAACGCCTCAACTTCCCTCTCGTGGACGTGCCCCTGGCCTTGATGGAGGGCGCCGAAGAACCCGGTCTGCTGCCCCGCATCATGCACAGCCGCCTCTTCTGGATCGGCTTCGCGGTGGCTGCATTCAAGATCGCGTGGAACGTCCCGGGGTACTTCAACTACCAGTGGCCCGTCATCCCGAACATCCGCCTGAGCATACCCAGGGGACCGATATTCCCGGGGCTAGGGACAAACTTCTCGTTTCCCCTGATGGGGATCACCTACTTCGTCAATGTGGACGTGATCTTCAGCGTGTGGGTGTTCAACCTCCTCAACCTCGTGGAGATCGCGGCGTTCAACCGGACGGGATTCACCATCGGAACCACGGAGACCTACTCGATCAACCCCGCGGCGCTGGCCTGGCAAGGGTTCGGCGCCTTCGCCGCTATCGTGATGGGTGGGATATGGGTTGCCAGGGGGCACCTTCGTGACGTGTTCCGAAAGGCCCTCTTTGGCGATTCCTCAGTGTCCGACGAGGGTGAGATCCTGACCTACCGGTCGGCGGTCTTCGGCGTCCTTGGGGCGCTCGTCTACATTCTCCTCTGGCTTCGCGCGCTGGGAATCGCCCTGCCCATCGCGGCCATGCTTCTGTTCGCGGTGGTGACGCTCTACCTCGGTCTCACGCGCATCATCATCGAGGGGGGCCTCGTCTTCGTGCGAGGCCCCATGGTCCCTCAGGGATTCGCCATGCATCTGGTGGGACCCGCGATACTCAGCGGCGGCACGATGACGGGACTCGCGCTGTCATACGCGTGGGCGTGCGACCCGATTGCGATCTTCATGCCGTTCGGCGCGAACGCGTCCAAGGTGCACAGCGACCGGCGGTTCCCCAGGGGTACATACGTGAAGGCCGTCTCCCTGGCACTGGGTCTTGGGTTGATCGTGTCCTTCTGGTTCTCCCTCAAGCTGGCCTATGCCACCGGGGGCTACAACTTCGGCGAGTGGGTGTTCCGACGGGGGGGACAGGTGCCGTTCGACACGGTGGTGACCAAGATGAAGGCGGCCGAGGGATTCTCGTACGGCCGAATCCAGTTCCTGGGGGTGGGCGTGCTGGCCACCGTGGTGCTCACCTACCTGCGCCATCGCTTCACGTGGTGGCGGCTTCATCCCATCGGGTTCTCGATCGCGTCGGTGGGACAGGTGCGCTGGACGATGCTTTCGCTGTTTGTGGCGTGGCTCGTGAAGTCCCTGATCATGCGATTCGGGGGCCTAGTTCTCTTCAACCGCGCCAAGCCGTTCTTCGTCGGGCTCGTGGTGGGGCACTTCGCGTGCGCCGGGATCTCGCTTGTGATTGACGCGATCTGGTTTCAGGGCCAAGGTCATAGCCTTTACTTCTAGGCGATCGTGTGGAGTAGAGCATGGGTGCACTGGGGAAGCTGAACATCGGCGTGGTAGGTGCAGCGGGACGGGGGGCGAGCTTTCGGGCGGCGTTCGATGCGCACCCGATCACCACCATCCACGCCGTTTGCGACGTGCGCGAGGAGCTGCTACCCGAGGCCGCGGAGAAGCTCGGGGCCTCCGAGACCTACGTGGGCTACGAGGAGATGCTGGAGAAGTCGGATGTCGACGCCGTGGTGATCGGCACGCCGATGGCCTTTCACGCCCCCCAGGCGATCGCGGCTCTCGAGCGGGACGTCCACGTGCTGAGCGAGGTCACCGCCGCGGTTTCGGTCGACGAGTGTCGTGAGCTGGTCTCAGCCGCCTCGGGGTCGAAGGCGATATACATGATGGCCGAGAACTACACTTACAGGAAGCCGAACGCCCTGGTGAAGGAGCTGGTGCGGAAGGGCCTGTTCGGCGAGGTCTACTATGCCGAAGGGGAATACCTCCACGAGCTGAAGGGCCTGAACGAGATCACCACGTGGCGGCGGACATGGCAGACGGGGATCGACGGGATCACGTACGGGACCCACAGCCTGGGGCCCATCCTGCAATGGATGGAGGACGATCGGGTGGTCCGAGTCTGCTGCGAGGGCAGCGGCCACCACTACAGAGACCCGAGGGGGGACGCGTATGAGAACCAGGATTCCTGCGTGATGCTGGCCAAGACCCGGGAGGAGGCCCTGATCAAGATCCGGGTGGACATGCTGTCGGATCGCCCGCACGCGATGACCAACTACAGCCTGCAGGGCACGAAGGGTTGTTACGAGTCGGCGAGGAGCCGCGGGGAGCGTGACAG
>JASLMQ010000139.1 GCA_030746455.1 Candidatus Latescibacterota bacterium | reverse complement strand
CGTTCGGGGAGAAGAGGGAGAGGTCCTGGGCGAGTTTACCGGGGCCATGCTGGAGATCCTGGAGGAGGAAGGCCAGGCCAGACAGATCGGAGGGCAGTGGTACTCCAGCGCATCGGGGTATCCGGCTGGAGAGGTCAGTCTGAGGAACATCAGCGAACCCACGTACACCGTGATCGAGCAGCTGGATGACGGTCCCCAGGTGATCGGCACACTGGACGAGGTCAGCGCCTTCTTCCAGCTCCACACCCACGCGGTGTATATGCACAATGGCCAGACCTACTTCGTCGATGGGCTCGACGTGGACCGCAAGCTTGCGAACGTGGTGCAGAAGGGGCTCGACTACTACACTCAGGCCGTCGACGAGACCACCATCCGGGTGGACGAGACCGAGACCGAGTCGGACTGGCGGGTCAGCCGGGTCTGCTTCGGAGATGTATCGGTGACCACGCTGGTCATCATGTTCAAGAAGGTCAAGTTCGACAACCGGGACAGCATCGGGTGGGAGAATCTGGACCTCCCGCCGCTGCCCCTCGAGACCGCGGGGTGCTGGCTGATCCCGCCGCGCGAGGCCCTGACGCGGTGCCGACAGTACGGCCGCGTCCCGTCGGAGGGCCTGAAGGGGATCGCCAACGTGATGGCCGAGGTGGTTCCCCTTTTCGCCATGTGCGATGTGACCGATGTGGGAACCGTGATCGACAGCTCGAATACGGGTCGCCCCACGCTGTTCCTGTACGATCGGTACCCGGGCGGGATCGGCTTCGCCGAGAAGGTCTACGAGATGATGGAGGACGTGATCACGGCCTGCCTGATGGTGGTCTCCGAGTGCGGGTGCGAGTCCGGATGCCCGTCGTGCGTGGGGGCACCGCCCCCACCCGGGATGGATGAGGGCACCCGCGGGACCATTCCCGACAAGGAGGCGGCGCTGGTTCTCCTCCACGAGCTCCTCCAGCGCGAACCCTACATTCCCAGGTCGCCCGTCGCCAACGTCAGGAGCGAGGTCCCTGTCGAGACCGAAATGGCCCTGGCCGGAGAAGGGGGGGAGGCGTCGATCCCCGTGAACCCGATGCCGGCCAACGTCGAGGCCAAGATCCGCAAGAAAGTACGGAGGTACAGAAGGTGAACACGCGCCTCAAGACCTATCTGGAAACCAATGTACCCCTGATCGACAAGGAGATGTTCTCCTTTCTGGGAGAGGGCGAGCCGCTGAAGTTCCTCTACGAGCCGATGCGGGACTATCCGATCCGTGGGGGCAAGCGGTTCCGGTCGGCCCTGGTCCTCCTGGCGTGCGAGGCCCTTGGTGGTGAAAAGGAGAGGGCGCTTCGAACAGCGGTGGCCTTCGAGATGTTCCAGTCCTTTGCTCTCGTGCATGACGATATCGAGGATGGGTCGGAGATGCGTCGAGGCAAGCCGTGTCTCCACCACCTGCACGGGGTGCCGCTCAGCATCAATGTCGGAGACGCGCTCTACTCGAAGGTCTTCGAAATCCTGGCGGCCAACCGAGAGCGGCTGGGTGAAACGATCACCCTGGACCTGATCGATGAGATGGTCCGTGGGGCCCGGAAGACCTTCGAAGGCCAGGCCTATGACATCGGGTGGATCGAGGCGGGCGAGATCCCCGATGTGGATGCCTTCGTGGAGATGCTCCGGCTGAAGACGGGCTGGTACAGCGGATGGGGTCCCTGCACGGCCGGAGCCATCATCGCGGGGGCTGGGCCGCGGGAGAAGGAGGTGATCGGTCAGTTCGGGGAAACGATGGCCGTGGCCTTCCAGATCCGCGACGACCTGCTGAACCTGACGATCAAGACCGAGGACGCCTCGGTTGCGCCCACGACCACCACGGGTGGCTACGGAAAGGAGCGCGGGGGCGACATCGCCGAGGGGAAGCGGACCCTGATGGTGATCGACCTCCTGCACCGCTGCACGCCCGAGGAACGGGCACGGGTGAAGGCCATCCTCGACGGCGATCGATCTGAAGCGACGTCGGATGACATCGAGTGGACGATCGGACTGATGGAGCAGTACGGGTCCATTGCGCGGGCGGAGGAGGCCTGCCGACAGCGCGCGAGCGCGGCGGAGTCTCACCTGGAGGTGATACCTCCTTCCGATGCGCGGGAGACATTGAGGGAGATGTGCACGTTCCTCGTGGAGCGGGAACACTAGGCAACGGCTCCTAACACCGGAGGGCAGGCCGTCGAGACCGGCTCGATTGCCCACGGCCACAGACGAAGGAGGCAAGGGATGAAGTTCTTCATCGACACCGCCAACCTGGACGATATCCAGGAGGCCCAGCAGATGGGCGTTCTGGACGGCGTGACGACCAACCCCACCCACATCTCGAAGGAGAAGGGCACCTTCGAGGAGATCATCTTCAGGATCTGCGAGGCGGTGGACGGGCCGGTGAGCGCGGAGGTGGTGAGCACGCAGTGGGAG
>JASLMQ010000138.1 GCA_030746455.1 Candidatus Latescibacterota bacterium | reverse complement strand
ACCATGGTGCCGAGGGTCGCCAGCCACCGCGCGATCAACCATCTCGCGGCCCTCTCGGGCAAGACGCCGCTGTGGGAAGGTCTCTGGTATCGTCCCACGCTGTCGCGCGACGAGTTCCTCGCCCAGGTCGATGGCGTCCGCAAGCTGGGCATCGATGGCATCGTGGTCTTCGAGTACTACCGCCTCACGGACGATGATCTGGATGTGCTGGCGGAGTTGTAGGGGGTGAGCTGAGTGGGGTGATCGCCGTCCCGATCTTCAACGATCTGCATCGTCGTCGCGATCTTTGTCTCGATCCTCGTCGACAATGATCAGGACGAAGATCAAGACGAGGATGGAACGACATCGATCGAAAGGAACAGAATTGCCCAATAGACCCACCCGCTTCAGCGACGTCTGCGGCACCATCGACGAGCTCCTCACGCGGCTGCGGAACGAGTACGACCAGGTCGCCGAGGATCCCGAGGGAGAGCTGGGATCCCTTGTCGACGATGCCCTTGCCATGATCAGGCACATGGCCCGCAGACGTGCGGAGTACGGGGAACTCCAGGTCGCGCTCCGCGGCCTGCTCGAAGGCATGGAAGCCGTCGAAGATCCCCCGGTCGACCGCGCCGAGCGGGCCGCCGGCCTCCTTCACGACGCGTTCAAATCGTCCGAGGCCTTCCGGGGCATCCCCGCCGGCGAAGTCGAGGACGCCGCCGAGCGTATCCGCAAAGTCGCCGGGGACTTCGAGAACCGGCTCCGTCAGTGCAAGGAGCAGGTCCTGCGCCTTCACGAGGAGTTCCTGCGTGTCAAGGGAGGCCGCCCCTGGCTCGTCGACGAGGGTGACAAGCCCTCCTATGTCTACTCGCTCCAGAAGGAGCATCAGGCCTGGCTGCCGCCCGAGCCCCATCGCAAGGAGCTGATCGATTGGCTGACAAGGGATCGAGCGGCGATTTCGGAGACCCGTCTGCCCGACGGGCAGCCCGTGGTCCAGTTCGAGGACGGCGGCGAGATCCCCATGAGCCAGGTCCGGTGGGACCCCGAGGTGAGGAACTTCCATCCGGCCTCGTTCAGGCCCGATCCGCGCGCGCGCAGGCGCGGTTGAGATCCGCTGTGTCGTTTCCGGGTCTCTCGTTGTGCCGGCCTTCGCCTCAAGCTGGTAGCGGTCAGCTATCAGCATTCAGCAGAACCGGCGCATGGCGCACAATCGGGCGCCTGTATGGAAGTCATCTTGTGGCGCATCCATTGATCTGGTTCAGCTGAAGGCTGAGGTCTGATGGCTGCCTTCCTCCCCTCTTTCGTAGGCCCCCGATTCTGGCTCTCGGGACTGGGCTGGGTTTCCCCGCTTCGTATTCCCTGTGCCCTCTGCGTCCTCTGTGGTGAACCGTTCTTCAGATCGAGCTTGGCTATGAAATCAGACCTCTGGTGTAGAGACATGGTCCTCCTCTACGCCAACCCCGCATCGGACCCATCGGAGTTCTGGAATACGGAAGACCTGAAGTGGGCCGTCTCCCATTGCGATCCCGATGGCGTGCCGCGGGACCGCTTCTTCGACGGCTTCCTCGTCACGGGTTTCGGGTGTAGAGGCGGCGGCCGCCACCTCCTGGGCCTCAAGACCTGCGATCCGGCCACCGTGGCCGACTGGGATCGAGCCATCGAGACCTACCTGGTGGCCGTGGAGCGACTCAGCGACGCCTGCAAGACGGTCACCACGCAGCTCGGGTTGTCAGACCCGAAGGCCAGGGTCATCGTGGCCATCCCCTACCCGGATCCAAGAGACAGCGCGTTCGGTCCCGTCGATGGCGGCTCGCTCGACCTATCGGACATCGACGCGCAGTTCGAGCTCGTCCGCTGGTACGTCGACACCCTGCTGGCGGAATGGAAGCGGCTGGAGGGCGAGGGACGGCTTCAGGGCGTTCGTCTGGCCGGCCTCTACTGGGGCAAGGAGGGCATCTGGGAACGCGATATCGAGCTCGTGGGCCGCGTTGCGGACTACATCCACAGCCGAGACCTGCTCGCCCACTGGATCCCCTGCTTCAACGGCGCGCGTCCAGAGCATCTCGAAATCGGCCTCGACTGCCTCACCCAGCAGATCAACTACCAGAATCCGGAGCCGCGCGACCGTCCCCTCACCATCTTCGAGGACAGAACGCGGATTGCTCGCTCCCTCGGCCTGCACGGCGTCGAAATGACGCCCATGGCCCGGAGCGCGCAGCTCAACCGCCGGGTCTGGTCCTGGCATCAGGTCCACCTGGCCAACCTCGAGGCCGCGCTGCGCCTGGATTGGGCGGACTTCCCGGCGATCACCTACTTCCACGCCAACGACCTGCCCTTCATCGGGGCCGACGCCGATGCTCGGATCTTCTACGACAAGCTC
>JASLMQ010000137.1 GCA_030746455.1 Candidatus Latescibacterota bacterium | reverse complement strand
GCGAACAGGCAGCGGTCGACGCCGAACGTTTCGATACAGTGAAGTACGAACGGCCTGATGCTGTCGACGGTCCAGTTGTGGTCGCTCATGCCCAGGCCCGAGATCTTGCAGATGATGTTGTCCGCTTCGGCTGCCATGGCCATGCCGTTTTTCCACAGGCTGAAGTACTCGTCGGACCGCTCTTCCGGTAGCCCCGTATGGTCGATCACGATCTTGACGTTGGGGTACTTTGCGGCCAGGTCCCGAAGCTTCTCCATGTCCTGCCAGCGGGCCCCCATACTCGACACCAGGTCGTACTTCGCGAGCAGCTCGAAACCGCGGTGGAAGTCGGGCTCGACGAGATAGTCACCATAGGAGAAGTCCCGGATGCCACGCATGTTCGGGTACTCGGAGTGGCGCTCGAGGATTCCCTCCACGTCAGGGTGCCTCAGGTCAGCGTACGCGACGATGCCGTGGGGGAAGCCCGTTCGCTCGGCCGCTTCCTGGAGCCACTCGGTCTCCTTAACCGGGTCCTCGCTTCCTATCGCCGCCTGAACGTGGACCACCTTGGTCGCGTTCGCGTCGCGGCTCTCCGCGATGTAATCCTCGGCGAAGTAGCTACGCTCCGCGAGCTTCTGTATCTGCGAGCCCAGTGTCGGATGCGGGACGCCGGGCTGCCAGTGTCCGTAAACGAACTCCGGATGCTGCATGTCATAGAAGTGTACGTGGGCGTCCACGAAGTCGAGCTTGGCCATCTGCATCTCCCGGCTGATCGAAATATCTCAGGAAGTCACCGCGTGCTTCTTTAGAACGTCATCGTTCAGCTCAACCCCCAGGCCTGGGGTCGTCGGCGGGATTATGTAGCCGTTCTCCCATCTGATCGGCTCCTTCAAGATGTCGGCATGAAGGCCGCCCCAGGTGTGTATGCCTTCCTGAATCAGGAAGTTGGGAGAGCACACGTCCAGCTGGATGGAGGCCGCACCCCCTATGGGCCCGCCGTACAGGTGCGGCGCGATCTTCGCGTAGTGCGCCTCTCCCATGGAGGCGATCTTCTTGGCCTCGAGGATTCCTCCCGTGATGGTCAGGTCCATCTGCAGAATGGACGCCGCCTGTCTCTCCAGTAGCTCCACAAACTCGAACCTGGTCAGCAGGCGCTCTCCCGTGGCGACGGGGATGCTGGTGGACCGGGCAACTCTAGCCATCTCCTTGATGTTCTCCGGGGCGACTGGCTCCTCGAACCACCGAGGGTCGTACTGCTCCACCCGCCTGGCGAATCTGATGGCACCCTCCGTCGTGAACTGCCCGTGCGTCCCGATCAGGATGTCGCACCTGTCTCCCACGGCCTCGCGGACCGCCCGGACCACGTCTTCGGCGTACCTGAGGGTCTCCAATCGGTCGGACGTTCGCATGTCGACGGGGTCGAACTTGACGGCGGTGAATCCCTGCTCGACATACTCGAGGGCCAGGTCCGCGGCCTTCTCCGCCGGGTCTCCTGCTCGCCAGCCCGACAGGTACGAGTAGGCCCTGAGCCTTTCGTTGAACACGCCGCCCAACAGGTTGTAGATGGGTTGATTCAGCGCCTTCCCAACGATGTCCCAGCACGCCATCTCAATGGCGCTCAGCACCGGCGTGCTGACGGGGCCGGAGTGTCTGGAGGCCTGCCCCTCGTAGATCTGCCACCAGAGCTTCTCGATCTGGAACGGATCTGACCCAATGACGTACCGCTCACCGAGGTCCTTGATCAGCTCCACTGCGACGTGGTTCAGCCGGTTGTGGTAGGTGCACTCACCAGCGCCTTCGATTCCTTCGTCGGTGACCAGCTTCAGGAATACCCACCTGGGTCCGCCCCAATGGGGAGGGGGGTTCTCAACGATATAGGTCTTTACGTCGACTATCTTCATCTTTCAGCCTCCCACTTCCATCGCTCCAGGCCTGTAGAAAGAGTCCGAATCCCTCCGTGACAAGGCTCACTTCAGCCACGTCCTTCGCGCACTACCCTATCAGATTTCTCTCCGATCGAAATGACAGCTCGTCCCAGTCCCCGGCGGCCACGGTACCAATGAGAATGCTGGCGCCCGGGAAGAGATTCAAACCCCCACCCTTCGAGGCAAGTGGATTCTGATCAGGCACGTTCCCAGCCACATGTCCGGACGTCCGGGAGAGGACGCGCACCTCAGTGTGTGGCCGAGGAAGAGCGGTGGGCAGCTACCGAGCAGGGTTTGCCGCCGGAGCAGGACTCCCCTGTCGAGGACGCTGTCTGCGAGGGCCGTTTGGGTTGTTCGAATTGTATGACCGTGGCTGGGCCGAATTGGCGACCGGCCACGCATCTTGCCTGTGACGGCGGCGGGGGCTCTTACGGGTGGGGTCGCCGTAGCGATGACGCGGCGCCTTTCGCCGGGGTGCTGGACGGGTCCGTGAGCCCTGGAGGTCCGGTGTGAAGCCGCCATAGTCGAAATCGGGCAGGCGTCGCCTTTCGATCCGCGCTCCCAGCACGGCTTCAATCTTACGCACCAGCGTCTCATCCTCCGGAAGGGCGAAGGTGAAGGCTTCGCCGCTCTGTTCTACCCGGCCGGTGCGTCCGATGCGGTGGATGTAGGCGTCGACCGTGTTGGGCATGTCGAAGTTGATAACGTGGGAAACCTCCGACACGTGGATGCCTCGTGAAGCCACGTCGGTGGCGACCAGCAGGTCGTACTTGCCGTCACGGAATCCGTTGATCGCCTCCTGTCGGCGGTTCTGAGCCATGTTGCCTTGCAATGCGGCCACGCGATACCCGGCACTCTCCAGGTCTCTGGCCAGCTTGCGGGCGCGGTGCTTGGTGCGAGTGAAAACCATCACCCGTCCCGTCGCGGTCTGTTGCAGCATGTCCAGCAGCAGCCGCCTCTTGAGCGTCTCCGTGAGCGGATACAGAGCATGAGAGACCGTCTTCGCCGGCGCGATGATGCCTATCTGCACCGTGGTCGGTTTATCGAGAATGTCGTTGGACAGGACGCGAATCTCGTCCGGCATCGTGGCGGCGAAGAACATCGTCTGGCGCCGTTCCGGCAGGTGGGTGAGGATGCGGCGGATGTCGGGCAGGAAGCCCATGTCGCACATGGTATCGGCCTCGTCCAACACCAGCACCTCGACTCTTGAGAGATCGATGCCGCCCTC
>JASLMQ010000136.1 GCA_030746455.1 Candidatus Latescibacterota bacterium | reverse complement strand
GAAGTGATGGCCCGCTCCGTGCCCGATCTCCACGCAGTGGATGTGGTGACCGACCCGTCCCTGCACCACGAGATCGTGTGCGGTGCCCTGGACCTCAGGTTGCACGTGCTGGTGGAGAAGCCGATGGGTATCACGGTGGGCGCGTGCCACAGAATGGTCGAGGCGGCCCAACGCAACAACCGCAAGCTGTCCGTGGCGGAGAACTACAGACGAGACCCGTCAGCCCATCTGGCGCGGCACCTCCTGGATCGGGGAGCGATCGGGAAGCCCTACATGGCCCTGTTCCACCATATCTCGGGGGGGCGTGACATCTTCATTACGCCCTGGCGCCACCTGAAGGATCGTGGGGGGCCGCTGGTGGATCTTGGTGTCCACTTCGCGGACCTGATCCGGTACCAGCTCGGCGAGGTCGACGAGGTCTGCGGCGACGCGTGGCTCGTAGAGCCCGTGAGAAGAAAGCCGGAGACGCTGCACAGCCCCTACGCCTTCTACCGAAACCGGCATGAGAACATGCCGCTCGAAGTCCCGGCCGATGCAGAGGACACGTCGGTTGCCATCCTCAAGATGGCGAGCGGGGCAACGGTGAACTGGGTCGTTGGGTTGGGCGGACACGGGAACTGCTCGGGAGAGCTCATCCTCGGAACGGAGGGCAGCCTGAGGGGATTCGGGACACGTGGCGGCCGCGTGGCGTTGAGGTCGGCTTCGGGCGAGGAGCAGAACCAGGAGCAGATCCTGGAGGCCGAGCGCGAGTTCGAGCTGGATCCGCTGACCGCGCACTTCTTTCCCAAGGGGATCTCGGTGGGCGATGGATCCGTGGACTGGAAGCTCATCGCCATCGAGCTTCACGAGCTGGCGGAAGCCGTCCTCCGGGATCGGCCCGTAGAGGTAGACGGCGGCGAAGGGCTCAAGGATGTTGCGGCCGTGTACGCGATACTGGAAGCCGCCCGGGCCGGGAGACCGGTCAAGGTCGCGGAAGTCGAGACCTGCCAGGTCTACGACTACCAGAGCGAGATCGACGAGGCCCTTGGGATCGCCTGACCGACAGGCCAGTCAGCCGCTGTCATCCATCACCCAACGTGCGGTACCGATCGCGAAGTACTTGTGGTTGAAGGGTGGCGCGGGGCGAGAGGCATACCACATCCGCCAGGAGCCGTCCGGCAGTCTAAGGACCGACTGGCTGGTGGTGTAGTGGGACTCCCACTCGTTCGACGGTTCGGGACCGAAGACGGGATTGCGTGGCGACTTCGTCCAGCTCCGGCCGTCCTCGCTCACCGCGAATCCGAGCGCCGTCTTCATCTCTTCGCCTTGAGAGTGGGAGTAGCTTCCGTACCACATCAGGTACAGCCCATCGGCCGCGACAACGGTCGGATAAAAGAGGCGGCCGTGCTCCCACTCCTGATCAGCGGACAACACCGCATCTCCAAAGACATCCCAGCGGCATCCATCCCGGCTCTCGGCGTGGCGGAAGGACCACGGCTCCGCGCGGACGTCCGTATACCACATACGATAGACCCCGTCCTCCTTGATGATCGTGGGGGCGTAGGCGTGCTCCAGCTGTGGCTCCGACGGGGTCGACCAATCCGAGCCGTTCGAGCTCGTCGATTCGTGCAATGTGTGGAGGGGGTCACCGGAAGGGAAGTCGCAGGAGGAGAACCACATCCGAAGTTTGCCATCTTCCCGGCACACCGAGCCGTCGGGGTGGCGCAGCAGCGTGGGTGTGAGAACCGATTTCTGTCCATACGAGAAGCTCAGCACGGGGAGCTGCGAATCCCGCACGAAGGCGACACCGTCCTGGGAGGTGGCTCTGCCCACACGGAAGACGCGATCGGCAACGGCCCCACGGGAGCCGCAGTAGTACATGATGAAGGCCCCATTCTCGAAGGCCACGCACGGTGCGAAGATGTGCGTGTCGTCGAACGCGCCCGGTGGGCCCAGAGACAGGCAGGGGATTTGATTGTCCCTAATCCAATTCTGAGACTCGAGCCAATCCAACGCGAGTCCACATTGGACGCGTTCCTTGACCATCGACGCCTCCCTGGTGGCGCTGAGGCGAGAACCGTACCCGCACGACCCACGGAGGTCAGGTCGTCTCGTCGTCTCCCAAACGATCAAGGGGATTGGCGACGCTGGAGGCGACGTTGGACAGGTGTGCGCTCACGCGCCGAAGCAACCGGGCCCCCAGTGCGTGGAGCAAGGTGTCTCGGTTTGCCTCCTCGTCCTCCATCGCGACGGCGAATACCTGGTCAGTTTGCGCCTTGATCTCCTCGTGCTGACGCATCACCTGGCGAGCGAGGTCCGCGTCACTCTCGCGCAGCGCTTCGAGGGCCTGAGGGAAGAGGGGCGTGATGCTCGTGAACAGGTTGCGGCACATCTCCCCATACCGACTGTCACTGGAACAGACGTGACTCCACTGCCCGATCTCGATCAGGCTCTTGCAGTAGTCACCGATGCGCTCGACATCGTGCACGACGCTGATCAGTGCAAGGCTGGCCGGGAGGTCCTGGCTGGGGTTGAGCGCCAGGTGCTCGAAGATCATCCGACGCACCATGCGCTCGCCGATGTTGATCTCGTCATCTTCCTGCTCGATGTCCTCGGTTTCGGGCGTGCCGCCGGCTGCCATCCTGCGACTGACCATCTCGAACATCTTCTGGGTCCGGGCCAGCATCCCGAGGACCTCTTCGATCGCATCGTGGACCAGGGTGCGCCGCTTCGTTCCAACTAGGATTTCCCTGAACATGATTACCTCCAGATCAGTATCAGAAGTATGGGTATGGCGTAGAAGACCAGTCCAACGTACAGGAAGGCGTAGGCCCTGGACCTCGCCGTGAGGCTGGCCAGCCCCCTTGCCATCTTCAGAGGGAGGCCGCGAATCACCTTGATGGGGTAGACCAGCACGATACCACTCACGTTGAAGAACAGATGCGCGAACGCCACGGTCACGGCCGCGATGTTCCCTGTCGACAGGGAGGCCAGCATCGCCGTCACCGTCGTTCCGATGTTGGCACCCAGGGTGAACGGGAAGACCTGCTCCAGGGTCAGGATTCCGGCCCCGATAAGGGGGACGATCGTCGACGTGGTGATCGAGCTGCTCTGCACCAGCGTCGTCAGCACCGCCCCGAAGGCCATGGCCACCAGCGGGGCGCCGAACAGGTAACGATGCAGGAACCGCTCGGAGCGTTTGACGACGATGCCGCGTGCGAGGTCCACCAGGAACTTCAGGCAGACATACATCACCACCAGCGCGACGATCAGAGCCAGCGTGGGGTTCCTGCCCAGGGCGTCGAGCAGGAGGCCGACCACCGGTTTGACGATCAGCTTGATCGGGCTGGCGAACTCCATTCCGCCGACCCCCTGGAAGGCCCCGGCGATCTTCTCCGACATGTGCCGCAGGTACCCCGTCGCGATCTCCAGGGGCAGCAGGACCAAGACGGCCAGGAGGTTGAAGAAGTCGTGGACGGTTGCGCCGGCCAGCGCTCGCTGGAATTCCTCCTTGCGGGTGATGTGACCCATGGAGACCAGCGTGTTTGTCACGCTCGTCCCGATGTTCGCGCCCATGACCACGGGGATGGCGCCCTCGATCGACAGGGCACCTCCGGCCACCATGCCCACGGCGATCGAGGTGGTGGTCGACGAGCTCTGGACCAGGGTCGTGGCCAGAATCCCGGCGAAGAGACCGACCAGGGGATTTGAGGTCGTTTCGACGAGCTGCTTGGCAAGGTCTTTGCCAAAGAGCTTGAAGGCGCCCCCCATCAGGCCGATGCTGATCAGGAAGCCGTAAAGCACGAGGGCCAGTAGAAGCGTCTGCCCCCAGAGCATCACCTGCTCTCGCTTCATGCCGTTCCCTTCTCGCGGAAGCGCCGTTTCGCGACGCGGTTGTCGATCTGTTCTGCGGGTCCGATACACAATATAGCGATATCCGCGCACAAGCCAAAGAGATGCTCGGTACCCCCCCACTCATCTCCTCATCCACGGAGGTCCGACGTCACGGTCGGTCAGCGGCCCCCGGAGCTCTCCATCTCGATTACGCTGACGGCAACCGATGCTGCCCTCTTCCTTACCGTCCGTATCTCCGCTGGGCTCGGCATCCTCGGTCTCGTCCAGGGAGCTCTCACCTGGAGGCCGGAGCACTCCGTCGCTGTCTGCCACGAGTCGGGGGTCCTCGCGCGTGAACCCGTCTTCAGCCTGGACGCCAGGCTCGGCGTCCCAGACGACGTTCGATCGCCAGGTCATGTCGATGGGCCGGTCGTGGATCGAGATGGCCGGCGAGGGTGATCCGAGCACGATGTTCCTCGCGAAGGTGCAGTTCCTTGGCGGGAGGGTCATCGTCGGCCTCTTGTCGCGCCAGAGCCCGACGACGATGCTGTGGCAATTCACGAACGTGTTGGAGACCACCCGTGCGTTCACCACCTGGTGGTAGCCGCCGAGGGTCAGCTCGCTCATACCGTTGACCATGCTGAGGGCCGAGCGGGCCCCGGTGCCGGCCAGGTCAGCGAAGTAGTTGTGCGTTACGGTATGTCCTTCGCCGATCACGCGCACCCCACCCGTGTCGGGCTTGCCGTTTCCGAGGAAGAAGTTCCCCTCGACGGTACAGCGATCTCCGTGTCGCAACGTCAGCGCACCTTCGCACTCCCTGAAGGTGTTGTTGCGATAGACGTTCTCACACGACTTGTTCGTGATGATCTCTCCCTCACCGTCGCAGTGCTCGAACAGGTTGTGCTCTATCACCGATCGCGAGTCGAGATGGGCCACGCCGGAGCCGCCGATGTAGATCGTCTCCGCTCCGTTTCTCCCGAGCGGGGGCCTGCCGGCGAAGTGATTGTGGTGGACGCGGTGCCCGTTCTCCGGCGACGGCTCGTGCAGATGGATGGCGATTTCATGACCGCCGTGCCCGAACCCCTTGAAGGAGCAGCGATCAACCTCGTGATCTTTGCCGT
>JASLMQ010000135.1 GCA_030746455.1 Candidatus Latescibacterota bacterium | reverse complement strand
CCGATGAACACAGATCAACACTGATAGGGAGGCGTCAGAGCCCTGCGGTTCCAGGCCAGGACGGGGCCTGAGCACGGGCGGCCAACGGCCGACAGAGCAGAGGAGTCACCTCACCACTGGTGAGATAAGGGTTCGGGGGGGGTCCACTATCCGTTAGCCCTACACGAATACCGTTTGGGCCAGGATTTCTCGGGCCTTCGTGTCTCTAAATCGGTGTCTATCCGTGTTCATCTGTGGTAAGATTTTGACGTATTAAGGCTAATCATCCGCGATCGGCCGATAGGCCCCGGGAACGCCGCTCTTCACGACGTCCTCTTCGAGGAACTCCTTCCACGTGGCGTGGGTCCACAGCGCGCTGGCCCTCACCAGCGCGTCGCACGCCTCCTCGGCCTTGCCCTCGCCGTAGAGCTTGAGGGCCTCCAGGAAGGGCTCACGGGATGCCTCGAGCAAGTCGCGCGCCTCCTGCCGCTTGAAGCTGGCAAGCCCCTCCGCGATCAGGGAGGTCTTGTAGGCCATCGTCCCCGAGGTCAGGTTCTCCAGATAGGGCTCGAGCGCGCTCCACGGCTTGTCGAGGTAGTCCACGAACTTCTCCTCGTCCGGGTACTTGCCGCGCCCGGAGGCATCCTGGGTCGCGGCTTCGCCTAGCCTGCGCCCAAGCTCGCCGGCCTCCTCTCGGGCCTGCTCGATCTGCACCGTGTGGACCGGGATCCCCCCGATGTAGCGGAAGCCGCGCGTGAACGCCCATTTGCACAGTTCCTCATTCGCCAGCCGCTGCATGCCCTGGTTGCTTGCACACGAGACGGACGCGAACGGCATCCCGTCCAGCTCGCCGCTCCACGTGAACGGGTAGCATCGCTCGATGAACAGGTGAGACATCGCGCTGGTGCCCCAACCGTGAACCGGATCTGCGAGTATCCACCCGTTCGCCCGCTTCACCTTGGCCATCAGTTCACCGTCGCGCCCCATGTCGTCGTCTACCGTGCAGCCTCGCTCGGAATCCCGGATACAGTTGAAGCAGCTCGTGCAGGGTCCGAACTTATACTGATGAAGGTGGACAAACTCCACCTCTACCCCAGGCACCGTTTCCGCTCCCGCCATAGCGGCCCGAAGCAGGCTTGCCGTGAAGCCGTTCGCCCGTCCACTCGCGAGCAATCCCAGCACGTACGCCATATCGGACCTCCTTTGCCCGGCTATTCCCTGATGCGCTTGGTCAGCAGAGCGACCCGCCTCCCGAGCTTTTCCGCGTTGGCGGCCACGCCGTCGTCCGGAGCGCCGGCGCACGAGATGCCGTAGTGTCCCGTGGCATCCATCGGGTCCCCCACGACGATCATCCCGTAGATCAGTAGCGCCTGGAGTATTGACACGATGGTCGTCTCCTTGCCGCCCGAAGGGTCGCCCGAAGTCGCGAAGGCCGCGCCCACCTTGTCCTCCATCTCGTTGCGGACCGATACGAACTCGTCGAGGACGGCCTTCAGCTCCGCCGACATGGAGCCGAAGTAGACCGGCGACCCAGCGATGACGCCGTCGGCCCCGACAAAGTCCTCCTTGGTAACCTCGGAGACGGACTTCACCACACAGTCCACCCCCCCGACACCATCCACCCCCCTGGCAACGGCCTCGGCCAGCGCCTTCGTGTTCCCTGTGGCCGAATGGTACAGCACGAGCACGTACATGGTCGCATCCTCCCTCCGCTAGGGATCAGCCCGTCCGACGCTGCCCGCTCACTCGATCTCGAATCTGAGCTGCATCTCTTTCGATAGCGTCCTTGGTACGAACGTGATTCGCGTGATCACATCGTCCGTACGTCCATCCTTCGACTCCTCCACAAGCCGCGAGGCCCTGAACGTCCCCGGGCAGTCCACGGCACGGAGCGAAAGCCCGTCTGCCCGCCGCCCGATGCGGACCGAGGCCCGGGTCTTCGCAACGGTGACCCTCTCATAGGTGATGAAGGCCTCTTCCAGCGACTTGGGCTTCTTCGTGAATCGATAGGCGTCCTCGAGGATCAGCCGGTTGGCGTCCACCTCCAGCTCGAACCGCCTTACGAGCTTCTTGACGGTCCCTCTGGGGTAGGCCCGGGTCATATCGAGCTCGAGCTCCTTGACCCCGTCCCCGTTCAGATTCCGCACCTCCATCTTGCCGAGATGCCGGGCCCCCTCGGACTGCTCGACCCCGTTGATCAGAGGGACCGAGTGGCCCCTCGAGCTGCAGAACAAGATCTCGTAGCGTCTTGGCGAGAACGTCTTCTTCGTGTACATGGGGCCGCCGGGATCAAGCAACGAAAGCTTGCCATATTTGTGGACGATAAAGCTTCCGACATCGTTGTGGTTGTGGGGCACGCCGTTGTGCCCCGCAAGGGCCACCAACGTCATCTGGCCGCGGCCGGCCTTGCCCCGCACCTTCGCTTGCCCCAGTTCGGGAAGGTAGTAGTCTTGCGGATCGGGCCTCCCTGTGCTCTTTTCGCCATCGTAGAGCGCCAGGTCGTGCATACTTGCCAGCTTCAGCGTCCCGTCGACGTTTCTGGGGCACAGCTCGTAGAGCTCGGGGATGTCGTGGAATCTGTTGATAAGCAGCGCGGTCGTTACCGATAGCGGCCCGTGGGAGGCGTCGGCGAACGTGGAGGAATAGGGTCCCGCGATGTGGGCCGCCAGCCGGTAGCGTGAGATGCGCTCGGTCTTCTTGTCGACCATGATGTTGACTTCGCCGTCCGTCTTCATGTGAAGGGCTTCGGCGACGTCCACGAAGTGTCCGAAGCCGTAGCCCCAGTATGACGGGCCCTCCACACATCCCCCGTCATCCGTGAAGGCGTCCAGGGCGTAGGTCAGGTGCTGGATCGGGGTATGTGTCAGGTGGGCGAGGAGCACGGGGTCATCGATCTCGTACAGCGCAGTTCGGACGACCTGACCGTTGCACACGTGGTTCCAATTGTTTCGACCGGTCTTCCACTCATCGAAGTGCGTGTAATCCCAGTAAGCACGGAAGATCCGCTTGCCGATCTCCTCAGAAACCCGGGCCTTGACCTCTTCATCCAGCCGATCGCCCACGGCGTAGATGATCTCGGCGATCTGGGCCGCCTTGCCGGCCGAGTTCAGGTCGATTGCTCGCCCGTCGTGCACGGCGTGCACCCAGGTCGTGTCCTCGCAGTAGGCCCACAGCAGATCCTCGAGGTACTCGGCATCTCCTGTGGGATGCCCCAGCCAGAGGGCCAACGCCGCTCGGCTCAGCTCGGCCGACCTCGCCCCCATGTGGGTCAATCGACGGTCTTTCGTGTCCCTCAGCCGGCGGAAGTCGGAGCCCTTCAGCACGGGGATATCTCCTCCGGGCTCCGGCCCCCGGCTCAGCTCGTCCCAGACGCCGTTCTTCTTTGCCAGCCGTCTGGACCGGCGGACGGTCTTTGGATCCACCAGGTAGGGTGCGGGCGACCGATCCCTGTGGCGAGCGTAGATGTGGGCCAGTTCCGATATCGTCACGTCACGAAGCAGCATGTCCATCTCCCCACCTCCTAGCCAAAGAGCACCAGCGCGCCAGTGTAGTTGTGTACGAAGTTTCCGTTGCCCACGGGTGCCAGCTCCGCATTGCCGAAGAAGCCCGCGAAGGGGAGCCTGGCCCATCCGGACAGGATGACCGCCGTGTCGAAGTCGGGCTGCCCGTAGAGGCCGAATCCTCGCCCCACGCAGTTGAAGTAAAGGCCGAACGTCGGATCGAAGGCCTCGGCCGTCAGTCGCCCCACCATGTTACGCATATCCTCCCGGGCGGCGGCGGCGGTCCGCACGTTGAACCGGATCGTCTGCCCCACCTCGACCGCCTCACCGGCTACCAGCGCACCCGTGCTGGGGTCCAGGCTGACGTGGCGCACCAGGAAGTCCCCCTGCCCCCGCGTCAGGGCATGCTCATCCATCGCCAGCCCGATGAACACGGGCGGCCCCGCCTCGTCTCTCCCCGCGGCAGGGAGCGTTCCCAGCGCCTCCTTCAGAATGTCGACGGCCGGCGAGAAGGCGATCTCCTCGATCATGTGCCCATCCGCCTTCGTGATCGTGTAGGCCTGTCCAAAAGGCTGGCAGCCCTGTGCGACCCCGACCCGGGCCTCCACGTCGCCCCCCAGCATGATGCCGGCGACGCCATGGTCTGCAAGCTCGCGTCCACACCACTGGTAGGTTCGGCCCTCCATCGGATCCCCCGAGGCCGCTCCCCCCACAAGCGGCAGCCCGCAACCCACCTCCTCGAGATCGGCAACCAGCTCGATCGGGTTGCGGCTGAAGACATCCGGGAACAGGGCCACGACCCCCCCGTCCTCCATCCGGGGGCCTATCGCCGCCGCGATCTCTTC
>JASLMQ010000134.1 GCA_030746455.1 Candidatus Latescibacterota bacterium | reverse complement strand
GGGACGGCGGATTGTCCGGTTGAGCTGGAGACGCTGCCGCTGATCGTCAGGGAGCCGGCCACGGTCCGGTTCGGCGGCCGAGCCTTCCGGATCGAGCGGGAGGGGCTCTACCGGTTCGCCGACTACGACGCGCGGGCGTTTCGCAATGTCATCTACTACGGTCGGGACGACTTCACGCTGTTCGCCTCGCTCTGCCGGATCCACGTGCACGGGCGCGCGGACATCAAGCTGTCGGGCAAGGAGCGCGATGCGGCCGTGTTGACCCGGCGGCTGTCGATCCACTGCGGGCCCTTCCACGGATACTGCCTCCGGACGATGCAGGGTCTGGGCCTGCGCGTGCGGCGTGTCCAGCTGCTGACGCTGGAGGATTGGAACGACTACGACAACGGGCACATTCTACTGGAGCATTTCCACCCCGAGGAAGGGCGCTGGATCGCGCTGGACCTGGACACGCGGAGCGTCTTCGTGGACGCGGCGGGCGCGTTCATGGATACCTACCAGCTGACACGGGCTGTGCGTGAGGGCAAGCCCTACGAAATCTGGAGGATCTGCACGACCGACGGCAGCGACCACGCCGACCCGTTCGACACCTTCCACGAAGAGGTGCACCTGATGGAGGAGGGCAAGAGGGCGTGGCTGCGCCGCATCGCCCAGGTTCCCTTCGTGTGCGAGACCGAGGTCGGGGACGACGGACGCACCGTGTACCCGGCCTACTATCCGTATGCGGATGAACAGGTGCACGAGCGGGTGGAGGAGTACAAGCGGGTGCGCGGCATGGACTTCCACGGGCTGCCGGAGGCGGAATGGCTGGAGCGATTCTATGGGGGGGATGAGTAGGTCCAGAGGGGCCAACATGCAGGTTGAGCGATTTGCCGTTGCGTAGAGCGTCCTCCCGCAGAGACGCGGAGACGCAGAGAAGAGCAAGAACGAAGGCCGCCGAAGAGGCAGGGGGGCGACGGATCGAGGTCGAGACGAGGGCTGTGCATACTAACTTGCCCTATCATCCAGGCAGGAAGCGCGAAGAGGGAGTGCGACATGGCAGAGCAGGCGGACGGGATACAGCTCGACACCATACGGTTCCCGGACGAGGCCCAGGCCGTCCGGGAGGAGCCCTGCGGGAGGAGCTTCGCGTTCCACAGCACGCACATGGACGTTCAGGTGTCCGGCGAGGGCGATCATACCCGGTACCTGATGCGGGTGAGCAACAGGGGCCTGGCCCAACATCCTCTCAAGATCCGCTTCTCAACGGGGCGCGGGCTCGCCTACGTGCCCACGTGGCTCCACAACCCGCCGGTCTACGATCTGAAGGGAGCCGGGTTCTCCTTCACGCACTTCGGCCTGCCCAAGCGCTCGGGTGTGGGCCAGGCGGCGATCCCGGCCGACCTGCCGCTGGCGATCTGTTTCGATCCAGGGACGAACCCCGCGTGCGAGATGGTGGCCTGCGAAACGGTGGAGAAGGGCGTGGGCCTGAGGCTGGGGGACGGGGGCATCACGTTTTTCTTTCTCGACGGAACCGAGCGCTCCTCGTGGGCAATCGAATTCCACACCGTGCGGGGAACAGGCCTGATCGACTGCCTCAGGAACTACCATCGGCACGTGCCGTACGACGGGATCCGGACGGATGACGCGCAGATGATGTGGTTCTACGATGACCTGGCCAACTACGGCAACGAGGACGGCAGCTACAACCTGGAGGGATTCCGGAACGATGCGGCAACCATGGAGGAGCTGGGGGTGAAATACGTGGTGATCGAGCCCGGCCATCTCTCGCAGCATTTCGACAAGCGATTCTGGAGCCCCGGGATGGCCAGGCATCATCCGCGAATGGACTTCTTCGTCAAGTCGCTCGATGTCCTGACCGACTCGAGCATGGCGCCGCTGATCTACTACAACTGCGTTCACGGCAAGGTGGATCTGATGACGGACCCGGAGTACGGCACGCCGGACCTTCATCGCCTGCGGTACAGGGCCGCGGACGGGGGGCTGGAGCAGTCGCGGATGCAGGAGTCGATGAAAATCGACATGAACTGGTTCAAGGATGGGGTGGTGCCCACGACCGAGTACCCGATGGATTCGGATCCCGTGATGGAGGTCCGGTGCGCGGAGTGGCGGGACTGGCTCTGCCGGCGGATCACCTACATGCTCAGTACCTATCCTCAGCTCGCGGGGACGTATGTGGACACCTGGCCGGCCGGGCTTCCGCTCTTCGGCGAGAGCCTGACGGCCTACGACGACGCCTACGACGAGAACAGCTGGTGGAACGCCGTGAACGACCTGATGTGGGACATCCGCCAGGTGACGCGGTCCTTCGAGGGCAAGGTGCTGATGCTGAACGACTCGCGCATGCCCAAGAAGGTGATGGAGGCGGCGGACATCATTCTCAACGAGGATGCGGGGCCCATCGCCAATCCGGAGCGGGCCTTCTGGCACTGCCTGCGGTCGATGGCCGTCGGACACGGGGGCAAGCCGGGCTACCAGTTCCACCACGCCAAGCCGGGGATGCGCAATGACGTCCGGGCGAGAACGGTGATGGCCTGCGCCGGGGGCATGGGCTTGGGGTACTGCGCGATCCACTTCGATCACCGCCACCGGGAGGACAGCGGCGACACGAAGGAGGCCTACAATGCCGCGTTGAGGGACATGAAATGGATCGCGGAGGAAAGCGCCGTGGGGACACCGGAGATCACGATGTCGGGGGAGACGCGGAATATCGAATCGCTCGTCTACTCTACGGACGGGCATGAAGTGGAGATCGATTTCCCCGCCAACCACGTTACTGTGAGGCGGAACCGCAGATGAGCGCGTGGGGGGCCCCTGGTTCCGAGACCATAGACCGTAAGTGGATTCGGAAGGGATACGCGATGGGCGAGAGGGCACGAAACCTGGTTGGCGACGACGATTTCGGCACGGTCCGAATCGATCCCACAGAGTCCGTTGCGGGAGAACATGTGACCGTGCGCCTCGTCTTCACCGCGGGCAGCCGGACGGTTGGACCGGGTGGCGGTTTCTCGGTATGGGAGTATGCCGGGGGCAACGTGGATGAACCCCCAGGGGCCGTGGGAGGGGAGGCACGCGGCCGGATACGTCGTTTACCGCGACCGGATGTGGATCGTGGGGGGCGACTGCAATCAGAAGCACTACCAGAACGACGTGTGGAGCAGCGCGGACGGTGTCCACTGGGATCTCGTCAATGACAGTGTGCCCTGGGCGCCCCGGGCGCTGCATTACACCCTCGCGTTCGACGGCCGGATCTGGGTGATCGGCGGGCAGACGATGCCCGGCTTCGCGGGGGGGGGACGAGGTCTTCTACAGCGACGTGTGGAATTCGGAAGACGGCGTGACCTGGACCCGGGTCGTCGAGCGGGCTCCCTGGCCGCACCGGGGGATGATCGGTGGCGCCGCCTGCGGGGGAGATGCCGGAGGGGATCTGACTTCGGTCCTACGACGCGGGGCACCACGAAAGACACCCCGGGTCAGGCCCGGGGCAGACTCCGGACACGGAAGACAGAGCATATGGGATGCGGGAAGGGCATGTGGACCATCGCAGCCATCCTGATCGGGGTTGCCTGCGGCGCGGTTGGTGCCGCGGGGCAGGATAGGGAGGGGGATTCCATGGCCGTACCGGCCAACGGCTATCTGATCAACGGCGACCTGTCGAGGTCCGATGGGGAGGGACCGCATGGATGGGAGGTCAGGGGCGACTTCACGTATGATGTGGAGCGACTGGTCGGCACACTGACATATGAGGTCTCGGGCAGCCTGGTGCAGGAGGTGAGCCTGCCGCCCGGCCACTACCTGCTGGAGGCCGTGCTGCGCACGAACTCGGCCGAGGCCACGATGTTCGTCGACGCGCTGGATTACGACGTCACGGGCACGAACTTCATCTCGCCGAGCTACGGGCTGTTCCGGATCCCGATCGGGGTGACCGAAGACCTCAAGACGGCACAGCTGCCGTTCTTCGTGGAAGTCGGCGTTAGCGCGACAAGCGTGACCGTCGGCCTTCAGGCTCGGGAGGCCAGGGCCGGCCTTGAAGGGCAGGACCAGGAACCGAAGCGGATGGAGATCCGGTCGATCTCGGTGACCCGGCTGGGCGACACGGAGCTCGAGCGACGCTGGGCGCAGAACCTGCAGCTGGATCCCATCCACGGGCTGAGGACGCTGAAGGAAGCGGCTGACTTCGAGCGACCCGGGTTCGCGATCTTCAGCGATACGTATACGGGAGCCGAGCTCTGGCTGATCGCGCAGGGGAGGCAGTCGCACCTCCAGTACCCCGGGGTTTCGTACTTCAGCGAGAGCGGAAAATACGTCTTCGTGTCCAGGCCCGGCGTGATCATGAGAACCGACGGGTCTGGCCGGTTCACGGGCCACAAGCGCAAGCGGGGCGGCGTCCCCTGGCTGCCGGCGTGGTTGCAGAAGCAGTTGCCGCGTGGCGCCGACCTGGACGACTGGATCGAGGTGGCAACCACCGACGAGGCCGTGACCCTTCGGAACGTGGTCTCGGGCCGCGAGATGCGGGTGGAGAAGCCGACGCGCGATGGCTGGACCCTGGCCCTGCTGCCCTCTGTGAAGAGCCCGATGCTTGAGCGGGAGGGCGCGCCGAATGAAACGGCGGTCTGGGTCTCGGAGGACAAGCGCACCATCGGTCTGTCCGCCGTCGATGGGGGCGATTTCCTCGAGATCCCGGTGAAGACCCACTCGCCTGATCCGGGGGTGGACTACCTCTTCGAGCCGTTCTGGTGCAAGGGATGGGACGGCGGCTGGTACGTCGGTTATATGCTCAACTGGCTGCCGCTGCACAATCAGATCCGGAAGACCCCGGAGAACAGCATCAACCCCGGGCAGATCTGGGCGCTGCCGGTTGCCAGGGACGATCCCCGAGGGCCCTTGCTCGTGACCGGCGGATACCAGAAGCTGCAGGGGATGCGGCTCGAGGACGGGTCGGTGGTGCAGCGCGCGGAGTCCCTGGTGGGTGGGCACAAGGCGATGGACGGCTCCCTGCGATATCGAGTGGACGCCGGCAAGGT
>JASLMQ010000133.1 GCA_030746455.1 Candidatus Latescibacterota bacterium | reverse complement strand
GAGTTGATTCCGGCACTGGGCATGGCGATGATGGCGGACTACTTCGAGACGCATTTCCCGGACGCACCAGGCCCGGACCGCTGGCGCGAGGCGGCGGCGCAGTGCTTCGAGCCCTACGGGGCATCGTGGAAGCCCCTGTGCGACGGCCTCTGCCACGGCTGGTGGATGTCTCAACCCAGCATACTGAATTACGCCCTCCTGGATCCCGATCATCGCTTCCTGACCGAAGGCGGGGCCCGCAGCGCAGCGGAGTGCGCACTGGCGATCGTGAACAACCAGGGCTGGATGCCGAACGCGGGAGACGCGGACCTCAGGCGGGCGTTCCCGGCAGAGAGCCTTCGGGTCGCCGCGGTCCACTTCAGCGACGGTCGGTACCGTTACGCATACGAGCTGGCGGCTCCCGAGCTCCGGTTGGCCAGGAACTACCTTCCCCCGAGGGATTGGGCGTCGGGGATGGCCCCGGTCGTTCCAGAGGACCAGGTAGGGGTCACGGTGATTCCCGTAGACGAGCTCGTCTACGACGTGTGGGATCGGTGTCCCGATCACGCCCCTGGGGCAGTCACCACGCCTCCGTCGGTTCCGATCGAGGCTTGCTTCGACAAGCTGGCCGTCCGAACGGGTTGGGAGATCGACGACGACTACCTCCTGATCGACGGGCTGGGCGGTGGCAGTCACTCCTACGACGATGCCGGCGGCATTCTGGAATACGCACGGCTGGGTGTCTCGCTGGTGGTATCGGAGGACAGCCTGGTCCATTCCGCTCCCGAACACCATTCGGCGGTGACCGTGGTCCACGATGGCGAGACGGGCTTGATCCCCGGGTTTGCTGCACTCGAGGCGAACGAGACCGACCGTGAGGGTAACGTCTACCTGCGCATCCGGCTGAAGGACTACGCCGACGCCGACTGGGTCCGGGAAGTGCATTTCAGACCGGGACTATGCCTGGTGCTCGTCGACACCGTGGTTGCGAACGAGCCTGGCGACTACGCGGTCCAGTCCCACCTGCGGGTACCGGCGCGGCTCCGGCTGGACGGCAACGAGGCCCGGTGCCGGCGGACGAGTCCGAGCGCGGGGGAGGTCGTGCTGCGGATCGAAAGCTCGTGCGACCCCGAGCAGCTCACCGTGGTGGATGTTCCCGTACACCTGCGCCATAAGGACGCGGAAGACCAGGCACGCTGGATGGAACGATACCACGCCCAGGACGTGGTGCTCAGCTCCCTCGTGTCGCGCACGGCGGTCCGTTTGTCGGCCGGCGAATCCGTCCGCATGGCCCATCTGGTGCAAGGGTGCGGGAAAGGCGAGGCCGAGGTGCACCTTTTGGCAACCGATGAGGGCTACCAGCTCTGGGAAGGGGAGGCCAGACACCCGCTCAAGACGATGGACCGCTTGGGGGGGGCCGCGCGTCGGGTCGAGGCAGAGGACGCAAAAGGGCCAGGAAGCTGCGCTAGCATCTTCCTGACCCAGAGCCGGATCACAGCGCTCTGCGGGCTGGACGACGGAATGCGCGTGGTGGGAACCGAGGGGGGGCAGTTGAGTTTCGTGGATCCGGATGGCCGTGAGTCAGCCAGGAGCGATCTGGTGGGTCCTGTTCATGACATCGGCGTTGCGGACGGTGGCGCCCCGATGATCGTGGCAGGCCACGGGCCCGCGAACCTGACGGCCTTCGACGGCAGAGGCCAGGAGGTGTGGGCCACCGAAATCGTCTACGCTCCCAGCCCCTGGCGGTGGTGGGAGCTGACGACCCAGCAGCCGGTTGCCGTCGCCGGGGCCGTTCGCGGTGATGCGCCGTTCTTTGCCGTGGGCTGCGGGGACCTCAAGGTGCGCGGGATCGACGCGGAAGGAAGGGAGCTCTGGAAGGAGCGCTACAACGCCGGGGTGCCTGGTCGGGTGCAGATCGCCGATCCGGACGGCTCGGGGGCGCTGTGCATCTTCGCCGGCGGGGGATGCCTGAGCGCGTCATCGACCTGCTTTGCGTATGACCTAGAAGGGAAGCATCTTGTGAGCCTTCCGGTGGAAGGCTGGACAAGCCTGATGACCGCGCTGGCATTCGGCGTGGCGAACGGAGTGCCCCTGATGGCCTGCGGCGCGAGCCGTGGCAAGAACCTGCACCTCTTCCGCGTGGCCGGTGCCCCCGACGGCTGGGAGCGGCTGTGGCTCAAGCGACTGGGCGGAGAGGTCACCGGCGTTCTGATCAGAGATGACCGGCTGATCGTGGCGACCAGTCAGGGCTTCCTGATGGGCTTCGACCTCGACGGAGAGCCCCTGTGGAGCAGGCTGTGCGACCGGGGGATCACGCACCTGGCTTCCGTTGGCGATGACGCGCTTGTGGTCGAAGACTCGGGCCAGGTGAGTCTGGCCGGACGCGATGGAGAGATGGATTCGCTGGTCCGCCTCCCCGGTCCGTGCCCTGCGTCGCTGGTAAGGGGCAAATCCGTGACGCTCGCCTCGGGCAACCAGGTGTGGCGTCTCTCTCTTGATGGCTGATAGGTGCTATGGATATGGACGCCGAATACCTTGCCGAGCTGGGATCCTTCCTGAGGGACGATCAGATTCTGACCTCCCAGGAGGACCTGACGGTCTACGCGTACGACGGGACCGCGCTCCTGCACGAGCTCCCGGGCTGCGTGGTGCTTCCCGAGACGTCCGATCAGGTTGTGCGCCTGCTCCGTGCCGCAGACGGACACCGCGTGCCGGTGGTGACCCGGGGATCGGGCACGGGCCTCAGTGGCGGGTCGGTGCCCGTGCCGGGATGCACGGCCCTCTGTCTCGTGCGGATGAACCGGATCCTGGAGGTGGATGCCGACAACCTGACGATGTCGGTGGAGCCCGGCGTGATCACCGAGAAGGTCGCCGAAGCCGCGGCCTCGCAGGGCCTCTTCTACCCGCCCGATCCCGGTTCGATGAAGATCTCCACGATCGGCGGCAACGTGGCCAACAACTCCGGCGGCCTGCGGGGGCTGAAGTACGGTGTGACCCGCGACTATGTGATGGCGCTGGATGCGGTGTTGGCCGACGGTCGCGTGCTCAGCACGGGTACGAAGTGCGTCAAGGACGTCGCGGGGTTTTCGCTGAAGGACATCTTCATCGGTTCCGAGGGAACGCTGGGCGTGATCACGCGCATCACCCTGAAGCTTATTCCTCAGCCCGCGGACAAGCGGACTATGCTCGGGCTCTTCGATGAGATGACCGCGGCAGCGGAGACGATCTCGTCCATCATACAGGGCAAGATCGTGCCCTGTACCCTTGAGTTCCTCGATCGGGTGACCATCCGGTGCGTGGAGGACTTCGCGAAGATCGGTCTGCCCCTGGACGTGGAGGCCCTGTTGTTGATGGAGGTGGACGGCCACCCGGCCGAGGTCGAGGATCAGGCCAGTCGGATCATCGAGATCGCGGAGGCCCACGGGGCCCGCGAGATTCGCATGGCCGGGACCCAGGAGGAGGCGGACCAGCTGGCAAGTGCGCGCCGCTCCGCATTCAGCGCCCTGGCGCGCCTCGCACCGACGGTGTTCCTGGAGGATGTGACGGTGCCCCGCAGCGAGCTGGCAAGGATGGTTCGCTTCATCCAGGCCACGGCCGAGAAATACCGTGTCCAGGCGGGAACCTTCGGGCACATGGGAGACGGGAATCTTCACCCGACCTTTCTCACGAACGAGCGCGACCCGGAGGAGATCGGCCGCGTGGAGGAGGCGATGGGTGAGATCTTCAGTTATGCGATCGAGCTCGGTGGCACGATC
>JASLMQ010000132.1 GCA_030746455.1 Candidatus Latescibacterota bacterium | reverse complement strand
ACGATGCCATCCACCTCATAGATCGGACAACCTCTGGCCAGGTCCACGGCATCGTCGATGCTGTCCGCCTTGATTACGATGTATCCCCCGACCTCGGCGTCGCCGTTCGCGAGGATGCCCTTCTCCGGCTCGCCGTGCTTGCTGTCCAGGATCCTGCCGTCTTCGTCCAGCGGCCCGCCGCCGACGAAGTGGTCCCCGAGGTCGTCCATCCAAGTACCCCACTTTGCCATCCTGGCCTCCATCTCGTCCTCCGGTGCCTGTCGTCCACCCCTGAACAGGAACATGAAGTCCATATCTATCTCCCCCAACTTTGGGTGTTGGTGTGACTGCAGGGCTGCTTGTGCCGTCGCTCGATTCCCGCGCATCATCCCCCGGGCATTCAGGCCGCCGTTCAGGCGCCGATGAAGCAGAAGACCGCGATGCTCGTGAACAGCATCCACTGAAACATCCGGATCAGGCCGCGCTCGATGCGGCAGGTGAGTATGATGATGATCTGGATCACCGCAAAGGCTGCCCAATTCGCCCCGATGAAGATGGCGATGATCCCCGTGGCGCTGTCCGGGAGTAGTCCGAGTCCCAGGCCGAGGAGCGCAAGGGCGGACAGCACGAAGAAGGCCGAGACGTAGTGGAATCCGCAGTGCATGGTGCGTTTGGGCACCTCGTCGAATTCCGCCCTCAACATCGGCTGCAGGTAGTCCCGGCTGCCGAGGGTGAAATGGCCGATCGAGGACAGGGATGCGAGCACTCCAGCGACGGTGAGCGACCAGCACATGGGACTACCTCCGATGTTTGGGTGTGACTATCGGAACGGAGCTCCGCTCAGTCGGCGGCTCCGTGCCGGCGGAGGACCTCCGGGATGCGTTTCAGCGCGATCTCCTCAGCGTGGACAAGCGCCGTCTTGTCCTGGGCGTCTGTCGCGTTGAGATCGGCGCCCGCCTGGATGAGAAGCTCCGTAACCTCGGCGCAGTCGTTCTTCTGAGTCGCGTTCATAATCAGTGGGGTGACGCCCTCGAACTGAGAGCCGGCCAAGACGTTCCTGGAGTTTACATCGGCACCGCGGTTGAGCAGAAGCTGGACCGTGCCAGGCTCGTGCTCGCTCGCCCAGTGAAGCGGCTTACCCCCACTCCAGGTGATCACGTCGGCCTCGATGTCGGCGCCCGTGTCGAGCAGGATCTCCACGATCTCGACGTGGCCGTTGTGCGCCGGCCAGTGGAGTGGGGTCTCACCGGTCCATCCCCGTGCGTGGACCGACAGGGGATCGACCTCGACGTGTTTGCGGACGATGTCGGTCCATCCCTGTCTCGCCGCGAGGTTGATGGTCACGCCTATTCCGTTGGTTCCGTTCGCCTTTCCCGGGATCTCGTTCAGGAAGTAGTCGACTATATCCTGGTGACCGGCCCAGGCGGCGTCGATCACGGGGGGGTAGTTGGCGAAGGGATTGGAGTAGACCTCGGCGCCCCGATCCACCAGGAGCTTGACGATGTCGAGCTGCCCGTTGTGAGCGGTGCAGTTCATCACCGTCAACTCGCGCTGGGCGCCTTCCTCGGTGTTGTGCACGTGGATGAGGAAGGGGTGTTCGTCCAGTAGCGCGCGGACGTCGTCAATGTCCCCCGCGCGGATGGCCGTGAATATTTGCTGAGTGTCCATGGATCGGTGCTCCTATATGTGCTCTGCATACGCAGAAGGTTAGGTTGATTCCTGCGGGAGTGAGAGGGCAGAAGGCAGAAGTGAGAAGGAAGGCTCAGGAGCGGTGCCGCCGATCTGATTGACCATAGACTTCACTTCCGCGCAACCCATCGGGCGGCCTCGTCTCTTCTGCCGTCTACCCTCTGCCTTCTGCCGAGACCGCGACCCACGATCACACGTGCAACTGCCCGTGTCAGGTGGTCTTCGGAATCTCGCTCATGGTGGCCAGCAGGTTCTCCTCCGAATCCCGGAAGAAGGCCATCCACAGCTCGCGATCGCCCAGATCGGCGATCTTGTGCGGTGCGCTCTCGAACGCAATGCCCCGTCGATCCAGCTCATCGTGGGCTGCCTGTATGTCCTCGACATCATAGTAGATGATGGAGGCGGGATGATCGAACTCGGGCTTCTCGGCCGTCCCCAGCATCAGGCGAACGCCGCCGCAATCGAAGAAGGCCATGGTGGGGACCTGGAAGAGGTATTTCATACCCAGCGTGTCCCGGTAGAAGGTCACCGCGCGGTCCAGGTCCTCCACGCGTACGGAGATCTGGCCGATCTTGGACAGGCCGAACGAGGCTGTATCAGACATGCTGTATGC
>JASLMQ010000131.1 GCA_030746455.1 Candidatus Latescibacterota bacterium | reverse complement strand
GGCCTCTATCAGCGGGCGAATGCACTTCGTCGGCCACGACAGGATGCACGGATTCAGCAGGACCGTACATCCGGACATCTCCGAAACGTTGGTCCCCTACACCTATGGAGATTGGGACAAGCCCCAGGGCGACGACCATGTCATGTTGCGGGCGATAGGGAGCGCCGGGCCGACGGAAGAACCCACAAAGGCAGAGAAATACGACAGAGCCGTTGTCGATGCTGCGATAGATGAAATATCGTACCTGGCCTCGCATCAAAACGGCCAGCCTTGGGCGCTGATGGTTGGCCTGTTCCTTCCCCATTTCCCGTATGCCGTAAGCCGTCCGTACTACGATATGTACGATGGGATACCGATCCCGACGCCGCGGACTCCGCCCAACGGGCAGACGTATGAGGAGGTCCTTCCAGCACAGTTGATGGACAACAGGAAATGGTTGGGCCTGACAACGGACGGAGCGTCCGAGGAACAGGTCCAAATTGCACGCCGGTGCTACTATGGTATGATCACCTGCATGGACGAGCAGATCGGAAGGCTCATAGCCCACCTGCAGCAGCTGGGAGTGGATGGTAACACCTGGGTGATCTACACTTCCGACCATGGCGACAACATGGGAGAGCATGGTTTCTGGTCGAAGCTGAACTTCTACGAAGACAGTGTTCGAGTTCCACTCGTCATCTCGCCGCCGGAATTTGACAACGCTGGGGCGCGCTGTGAAGCACCGGTTTCCCTCATCGATTGGATGCCGACGGTTCTGGAACTGACGGGGCAGCAGTCCCACATCGAGACGCTGCCCGGACGATCGCTCGTCCCTCTTCTGGAGGACCCGGCCGATCAATGGCCCGACCGAGCGGTTATATCCGACTATGCCTGTGATGGTACCCGAGTGCCGATGCGCATGGTCCGGCGTGGACGTTGGAAGGCCTATTTTGCTCTGGGCTTCGCTCCACTCCTGTTCGATCTGGAGGAAGACCCCAACGAATGGGACGATCTCTGCGGAAGCGGCTCATTCCAGGGTGTCCTTGAGCAGCTCCAGGAGGTCGCGTGTTCGAACGGATGGGATGCCGAGCAGCTGACGGCTGACATTCTGACACACAAACGCCGGCTGTCATACATAAAGAGGGTGGAATCTCAGGACACCCGGTGAGCGGAGCAGGTGGCGGAGGCTGGGTCGCGCACCAGCAGGTCCAGGTCCCCAATCGTGCTCACGAAGTCGGACAGAAGGTGTGAAAAATGGAATCCGAGCCGATGACTCAGAATCAGTATGCGATAGACCTCCACCGTCGGTCTCTGGTCGCTAACATGATTTCGAGACAACTTCCTGCGTTTCTTCAGGTCTATTCGTGAGGGAAGACACCCATGAGCGTCAGCGACTTGCCCTTTCGCACAGAAACGGACCCGCTGGGAAGCGTTGAGGTCCCGGCCCAGGCTCTGTACGGAGCCCAGACCCAGAGGGCAGTGGAGAACTTCCCGGTTCACGACCAGCGAATGATCGGAGACTATCCGCACCTCATCGGGGGCATGATGGCCGTCAAGCGCGCTGCGGCAAGAGTGAACAGCGCTCACGGCTTCCTGGATGTCAAGATTGCCTAGGCGATTACGATAGACTGCGTGGAATGGTTGAGGAAGAGATCCCATAGACGCCCAGGAATGACAGAGCACACGTCCTGTAAGCCATTTGCCTTCTACCTTCTGCCTGCGTCTTTCCTGGCCTTTGCGTCTGGCCCTTGAGGTCTTCCAGATCGAAGTCGATGCTGGAGGTGACATGGAACTACTGAGTTTTGACATCGAGCTTTCCGACGTCTTTGAGTTGGCCAAGCACGAGGACATGGAGAAGTACGCCCCGTTCCACATCTCGGTGGCCGCAACGGCCATCCACGATGGTGAGGAGAAGCTGTGGTTCTCCCAGAAGAGCACGGGCGATCCTGCTCTGAACCTGACCCAGGAACGAGCGCACGAGCTCCTGGAATATCTGGAGGAGATGCAGCAGAAGGGGTTCATGGTCTGCGCATGGAACGGCCTGCACTTCGACCTGAAGTGGATTGGGTATCAGGCCGATGATATGGCCCTCGCGGCTCGCATCGCGCTGAAGAGCTACGATCCCATGTTCCAGTTCTTCAACCAGGCCGGTTTCCCTGTCGGGCTGGGCAGCGTGGCCGAGGGAATGGGAATCCCCCAGGAGAAGCTCATGGCCGGCGCAGATGCGCCCAAGAAGTGGCGTGCGGGGGAATATCTCGAAGTGATGGATTACGTCCTCGGCGATTGCCAGTTGACCAACCTCATCGTTCTCGCCATAGAGGAGGCCCGGCAGGTCCGATGGGTGACGGGCAGAGGGACCATCAGCTCGAAGCCGATGAGCCGCCTCAAACCCGTCGAAGAGGTCATCGAAGATCCCGATCCCGACCAGTCGTGGATGGACAATCCGCTTCCGAAGCGTGGATTCTACGAATGGGCCCTGGGTGCCACAGGTGCGGAACATGGGTGAGAGACACAGAGCTCCTACCCACAGCAATATGAGGAACCAATGCCCAAACCTATGAACGTGCTCGTTCTGATGTGCGATCATCACCGTCCTGATGCGCTGGGGTGTATGGGGAACGATTTGGTGCACACCCCCAACCTCGACCGGCTGGCAGGTCAGAGCGTCTGGTTCGATCGATGCTATACCCAGGCGCCGGTCTGCTCGCCAGCCCGGCACTCGCTTGCCACCGGACGCCATGCCCACGCGCACGGTGTGATTACCAACGGTCACATGCCCTTCCCCGGCATGGTCACAATCGCCCACGCTCTCCAACCCCTGGGATACAGACGGTTCAACCTTGGCCAGATGCATTGGAAGGACCCCGATGTCGATACGGGCTATGAGCCCTGGATCAGGAACCAGACGTGGCACGATGCGATGCCCGAAGAGGTACTGCGGCGCGCGGAATGGGAATCGCAGGGAATCACCCGCAGGACCACGGGGGGTCCCAGTCCCCGCGGGAAGGAGCAGTTCACGGGGCACTTTCTGGCCCAGAATGCCATCCGCCAGATCGAGGAAGCCGTTCACAGCGACGAGCCGTTCCTCTGTTGGACGGCCTTCAGCGAACCCCACCCGCCCTTCTATCCGCCACGCGAGATCTACGCCGCCATCGACCAGGGGCGGATCGCACTCCCCGTTCAGGCACCCGAGGGGAGCCCGTTGCCTCACGACTGCATCCTGACCAAGCAGAAGGAGTGGGCCCACCTTACGGAGACCGAGATCCGCCAGATCCTGGCCGGCTACTATGGTATGGTGTCTTTGGTGGATGGGTACTGCGGGATGGTGCTCGACACGCTCGATCGTCTCGGAATCGCGGACAACACCATCGTCATCTGGACCTCGGATCACGGAGACCAGATGTGGGAGCACCGGCTGTTCACCAAGTTCTGCATGTACGAGGGCTCAGTCCACGTCCCGCTGTCCATCCGCATCCCGGGAACCCCTTCCGATCGCCGCGACGAGCTGGTCCAGCACATCGACGTCTTCCCCACCATCTGTGACCTGTTGGGGGCAGACGCCCCAGGCGAAGTTCAGGGCAGCTCGCTGTTGCCGTTGCTCGACGGAGGTCCCACACCGGACGGTTGGCGCGACACGGTCTTCAGTCAGATCGGCGACATCCAGATGATTCGAAAGGCCTCCCACAAGCTCAACGTCTACGGAGGGGCACCGGGAGAGCTGTATGACCTGCAGAACGATCCTGACGAGTTCCGAAACCTGATTGACGAGGCCGATCACAGGGACA
>JASLMQ010000130.1 GCA_030746455.1 Candidatus Latescibacterota bacterium | reverse complement strand
GCCGTTAGCCACACACCTTGGCCGGGATATGGTGGCTAACGGCCTACTCCGCAGCAAGAGACGAACCGAAGGCCGTCCTATGCCACGCGCTGCAAAAGTATCCATTGCAGCACGGTATGTCAAGGGGGGGGCGCGAAAGATCACACCCATAGAATCCAGCCCACGCGCCGACATGAACATACGGTTCCAGAGGCCATAGCAGCGCCTCTCAGCCGACCCCATCGGGTGTTGCCTGCGACGGGTAGAAGATGTTTACTTTCGTGACCGGAAGCCTTACTTTGGGGGGCGCTGTCCTGAGGAGTACAGACCCGATGGGACGAACAAACAAGAGGGGACGGAGATGAGCCTAGATGTGGAGAAATGGATAGAGTATCCCAAGATCGACGCCCACTGTCATGCGGGTGGCGGGGAGGAGCCCGGCGATTCCCTTGTGGCGACCCAGGAGCCCCTTGGCGTCAAGGAGATGTGGTGCTCGCAGCTTGTCGGCGGCGGCCGGATCGCGCCGATGGAGGATGTTCGCAGCCGGAACGACGCGGTGATGGGAGCGGTGGAGCGTCATCCCAAGAGAATCCGGGGGCTCTGCTTCGTCATCCCCAGCTACTACAAGGAGGCGCTGGCAGAGGTGGAACGGTGTCTGGATGCGGGCTTCATCGGCATCAAGCTCTACAACCAGTACAAGATTAGCGACCCGGCCGTGGGGCCGGTGTTGGACCTGGCCGCCGAAAGGCACATACCCGTCTTGGAACACGCCGGCTATCCCTCCTCACCCGAGTTTCGCGAGTCGCAACCGAATATATCGCACGGAGAGCACTTCGCCGAGGCCAGCGAGAGGCATCCGGACACAATGATGATACACGCGCATATCGGGGGCGGCGGGGACTGGGAGCGGACCATACGTGCGATGCGCTACGCCTCCCCCAACGTGTATGTCGATGTGAGCGGGAGCAATCTGGACGACGGACAGGTGGAGCTAGCGGTCGCGGAGCTGGGGGCCGAGCGGGTGCTATACGGATCGGACGGGACCATGGAGGGCTGTGTGGGCAAGGTGATCGATGCGACCATCAGTCACGAGGAACGGGAGCTGATCTTCTGGGGGAACGCGGAGCGGATTCTCGCGGCGCAGGGCGCGAAGCCCCTGGACCCGCGAGGGTAGAGATATGAAAGGAAACTCGAAATGCTGATCGACACCAACGCTTGGTTGGGCAGTTTTCCGTTCCGGTCGCTTAGAGACAACACCCCGGACACGCTGATCGCTCGGATGGACCGGTCGGGGATCGACAAGGCGGCCGTATCCCAGATCGAGGCGATCTTCCACCGCAATGTACAACCGGCGAACGAGAAGCTCGCAAGTGATGTGTCTGGCCTGACGGATCGGCTGATCCCGATGGCGACGGTCAATCCCACGTACGAGAAGTGGGAGGATGATCTCGAGGTATGCCACGAGTCGCTGGGGATGAAGGGGGTGCGGCTGTGCCCCGCCTATCACGACTACTCGGTTGACGGCCCCGAAAGCCGGGGCGCGCTGCAGGCCTGCAAGGACCGCGGCCTCCCCGTCTTCATCCCCGGCAGGATCGAGGACCCCCGACAGCGCAGCTGGATGGATCCTGGCAGAACGGTGGACGCGCAGGGCATCACGAATCTGATGAAGGCCGTGCCGGGCGCGACAGTGGTGGCGTCCAACCTCCGCGCCGGATTCTCGGGCCTGTCGCTCTGGAACGATGAGGAGGTGCGCGATCAGGACTGGTTCCTGGACCTCTCTCTTGCGGAGGTGCACAACAGCCTGGGGCCCCTCGCCGAAGCAAGCGGATCGGGCCATCTGGTGTTCGGCACGCACGTGCCCTTCTCCTATCCGGGGTGCGCGCTCGTGAAACTCCACCAGATCGAGGTGGACGAGGCGGGGAGGGGAGAGATCATGCACGAGAACGCGGAGAGGATTCTCAATATAGGCTGACCGCAGACCACGGACCACTGACGACCCTCCTTCGCAGCCTTCGGCTGCTTCTGCGGGCAGGCAGACCACAGACGACGGGAGAGACGCGATGTCGTTACCTATCATCATGCATGTGAACTACTGTGAGCAGGGCCAGTCGTTTCCCGAGATGTGCGAAAGGGCCGTGCGCTGGGGCTACGATGGCATCGAGTTCAGGGGCGCCCGCCGTGGCGGTGAAGTGAGCCCGGCGGCCTCGGAGGCCTACATAGAGGAGATCGCCACAGCCGCGGAGCGGGCGGGACTCAGGCACGTCCTTTTTGGGGGAACCGGGATGAACCTCTGCGCCGACGATGCGGCGGAGCGGAGGAAGTGGGTCGACTGGGGTCTTCACTTCTATCGGGCTGCGGCCGAGCGGATCAACCTGACCGTGTGCAACGTGAGCATGGGTTCCATCCCGAGGTGTGACCCGGACGCCCCGGGCTG
>JASLMQ010000129.1 GCA_030746455.1 Candidatus Latescibacterota bacterium | reverse complement strand
TTCACCTCGCGCGTGGGTGAGGATCGCGTCACCCCGGGGACCGCCCGGTCGGACATCTTCCTCCACCACGCAAAGCGGTACGTCTTTGCCAGCCAGTTCTGCAGCGGCAAGCGGGTGTTGGATGTGGGTTGCGGAACGGGGTACGGGGCCAAGGTTCTGGCAGGCCGTGCAGCTGAGGTGGTGGGCCTGGACCTATCGTCCGACGCCGCCGGCTACGGTAACCGAACCTATGGGGCTGAGTCGGTTCGGCGGCTTGTGAGCGATGGTCGCTCGATCGCACTCAAGAGCGGTCTGTTCGACGTCGCCGTCTGCTTCGAGATGATCGAGCACATCGTGGAGCACGACACGCTGCTGGAGGAATTGAAACGACTGCTGCGTCCGGGTGGCATCCTGGTGGTGAGCACGCCCAACAAGCGGATCTACGATCTGCCGGAAAACGACAACCCATACCACATCGGAATGCTCGAGCGGGATGAGTTTCAAGATCTGCTTGGCAGGCACTTCGGCTCGGTTCGGCTCTATGGTCAGATGCGGCCCCAGCCCGGGGACGATTTCTATCGGATGTTCGATTTCCGGGAAATGGCCCGGGACGAAGATGAGATCTTCGTGGCCATCTGCTCCGAGCGGACATCAGAAGCGGCCCGGGAGACTCGAGTGCAGGGGGAGCCACCAGGTGAAGCCTCGGCGGTCGAAGAACACGCGGGCGGCCCGCCGCCCGAGCCGCCCAGCGAGCTACAACGGTTCCTCCAGTCGTGGGCCGGCCCGGTTCGCCTGAATCTGGGTTGTGGGGAGGACCGCAGGGAAGGCTACATCAACGTGGACGCCTTCGTCGCCACTGCCGACCTGAAGATGGACATCTTCGATCTGGAATTCGGCGACGAATCCGTGGACGAGATCCTCTCCTCGCACATGCTTGAGCACCTGAGCAAGCACGAAGTACCCCGGGCCCTCTCGGAGTGGTGCCGCGTGCTGAGGCCCGGGGGATGCCTCAAGCTCAACCTGCCCGACCTGGAATGGGCCGCGCAGCAGTGGTTGGCCACGCCAGAGAAGGACCGATGGGGATGGCCGCTGGATACGATCTTCGGACTCCAGACGCACCCGGGTGAATACCACAGGACGGGGTTCACCGTGGCTCGCATCGAACAACTGCTTGCGCACGCGGGATTTACGGGGATCCGCGCCTCGTGGATCTGGTCGCACGGGCAGAGGTGCCTGTGGGCCGAGGCCGAGCGGACGAGGCAGGGAGGTGGCGCCGCTGTAGTCGACCGCCCGCTGGATCCGGGTTGCTTTGAGACCCAGTTCATCAGAGAGATGTCCGACCTCGTACCGTATCCGGCCGATGACTGCTCGCGCTTTCTCGATACGGTCGACTGGCGCATCGAGTTGGTGAGCTTCGAGCGACTTCCCTCGGATGGGGCCGACTACACCGTGAATGTGGCGGTGAAAGGCGATGACCGGCAGATGGTGCTTCAGGGCCTTCGGGTCTTCAATGCCAGAGGGGACTCGTTGCTCTCCTTTCCCGATTGCCTTATGGGCGTGTCAGAGGATGCGCGCCGACGTCTGGGCGATGGCCTGGGACAGGCGTTGGGTGCAAAGCTGTCGGATCCAGACTACGAGGACGGGACGTTCGTGATCACCCGATTCGGGAACGACGGCGATCTGGGCCTCGAGCCGACCGGCGGGATGACGGTCCCGGGTTTAACGGACTACTCGCTCTACATCCCTCACGCGAAGCGCTACCTCCTTGCCCAGGGCCTGGCAACGGGAGCACGGGTGCTGGATGCCGGCTGCGGGACCGGCTACGGCGCGAAGTTTCTCGCCCGGGTCGCCGACCGGGTCGATGCGGTGGATGTGTCTACAGAGGCGATCGCGTTCGCACAGAAGACCTATTCCGATGACCGGATCACCTGGCATGTCGGCGATTTCCGATCGTTCGACATGGAGGCGGAGGCCTATGACCTAGTGACGTGCTTCGAGGTGATCGAGCATCTCGATCGCTCTGATATCGACACCTGCCTGGCACAGATCGCTCGAGCCCTCAAACCCGGGGGCACGGCCTTGATCTCGACGCCCAACAAGGCGGTGTCGGCGAAGTGGGATAGCCCCCGCCGCCACGGGATGACGCGGGACGAGTTCGAGAGTGCCGTGCGCTCCGCCTTCGGCGAAATCACCCTCCTGGGTCAGACGGCCTGGTCGGAGTCGACGGAGGTGCCCGGGCAATGCACGATTTCCGGTCGGGTCCTGGACGACGACGATATGTACGTGGCGGTCTGCCGGAAGGTCGAGGTCGATGCGGCGCCGGTCCGGTCGACTCCTCCCCGGGTGAGTATCATCATGCCCCTGTACAACCGGGTGGAGTTCACCGTGTCCTGCCTCGAGGCCCTGGAGCAGACGACGGCTGGCGTGCCCTGCGAGCTGATCCTGGTCGACAACGGCTCTTCGGACGGCACGGTGGACCTGCTGGATCGGGTGGAGGGCAAGGTCGGCAAGGTCGGCGTGATCCGCAATGGGGAGAACCTGGGCTTCGCGAAGGCGAACAACAGGGGGGCCGGCGACGCGCGGGGGGAGTTCCTGCTGTTCCTGAACAACGATACGGTCCCCCATCCCGGCTGGCTTAGTGCCCTGGTGTCCGAGATCGAGGCCGATCCTCAGGTCGGCATCGTCGGCGCCAAGCTGCTCTACCCCGCCACAGGCAGGATCCAGCACGCTGGCATCGAGCTGATCAACGGGCTTCCCGACCACGTGTTCAGGAACGTCGACGCAGACGACCCGCGGGTGAGCCAGCCGCGCGACCTGGACATGGTGACCGGGGCGTGCCTGATGATCCGCCGCGACCTGTTCGAGCGTCTGAACGGCTTCGACGAGGGATACCTCAACGGCGTGGAGGACGTGGATCTCTGTCTTCGGACGCGCGACGCGGGCTATCGTGTCCGGTACTGTCCGGCATCGGTGCTGGACCATCACGAAGGCACCTCGGAGGGACGCTACGACCATGTCCGACCCAACCTGCAACGTCTGGTTGACCGTTGGGGGGGACGGTTCGACAGCAGCGGGCGATTCACCGCTGGGAGCGTCGCCACAGACAAAGGAGTTGAAGCGTCGCCCGGTGGTGATGCGGCAGCCCCTGAGGGGGGGGTGTCGCGGGCCGAGGTGCTGCGCGGGTGCTGGGAGGGGACCCAGTTCGTCTACCACAGCCTGTCGCTGGTGAACATGGCCTTTGCGTCGGCGCTGATCCGCTCGGGTGCCTGCGAGCTCAAGCTGATTCCATTCGAGCCGGCTTCGTTCGGACCGGAGGTCGATCCGGAGCGATACGGACCTATATCCGAGCGCCTGGACGCCGAGCTGAGCGGCCCGGCCCAGTTCCACGTGCGGCACCGGTGGCCGCCGGACTTCAGGCCGCCCCCTTCGGGCCACTGGGTGATGATGCAGCCCTGGGAGTTCGGGCGGATCCCGCTGTCGTGGGTCAGGCCGATCCAGGAGGGGCTCGACGAGGTCTGGGTGCCCAGCCGGTATGCAAGGCAGTGCTACGTGGACAGCGGCATTGACCCCGATCGGGTGCACGTGATCCCCAACGGGGTGCGGACGGAGCTCTTCCGGCCCGGGGCCGAGCCGATCGAGCTGCCCTCGCAGAAGGGATTCCGATTCCTGTTCGTCGGAGGGACGATCTTCCGCAAGGGGATCGATGTGCTTCTGGAGACCTACAGGAACGCGTTCACCCGCGACGACGACGTCTGCCTGGTGATCAAGGGGACGGGTGATGACACCTTCTACGGCGGCCAGACGTCGGGTGATGCGATCCGCGCGATGGCGGACGACCCCGAGGCCCCGGACGTGATCTACCTCACGGATGAGCTGACCGACTCGCAGATGGCCGGCCTGTTCACGGCGTGCGATTGCCTGGTTCACCCCTATCGAGGGGAAGGGTTCGGGCTCCCCGTCGCCGAGGCGATGGCCTGTGGGCTGCCCGTGATCGTCACCCAGGGCGGGGCCTGCGACGACTTTTGCGCGGAAGACCGGGCCTACTTCGTCTCGGCCGCAAGGCGAAGGGTCAAGTATGAGGAGGAAACGGCCGGACAGGCGTGGCTCCTGGAGCCGGATGTGGACGGCCTTGCCGCTCAGATGAGGGCGGTTGTGGAAGATCCGGATGCGGCGCGTCAGAAGGGCGAGAAGGCCAGCGCCTACGTGCGCACGCACCTCACGTGGGAGAAGTCGGCCGAGCGGGTGATCGATCGGCTGCGCGACCTCCTCAAGAAGCCGATCAAGAGGGATGCGGCTCGGGCGACGGCGGCCGGGCCCACGGTCGACGCCGGGGAATCCGGGACGGACGCCTCGGGGGGAGCAGCCGAGCCACCGGTCGACGTGATCCTGATGCCGTCGGGGGACACGGGAGATCGGGAGTCGGCCGTCGCGGCGCTCGAGCGCTACTCGGATCTGGACCTGCGACTCGGAGAGGTCCCGCCAGGCGAGGAAGGGCTCGTGGCGCGGATGTGACAAGCCCTGGAACGGGTTCATGGCAAGTATGTGGCGCTGGTCCGGGACGACGTCATCGTGACAGAGGGCTGGCTCGACCACTTGACCGCGCACTTTGATGCGGACGAGCAAGTGGCCATGGTAGGACCGAGATTGCCTGTGCCCACCGGACCGCAAAGGACGAAGGCGCAGTACCGGAGCACCAAGAAGGAGCTTCAGAAGTTCGCTCGTCGACTCCATCTCCGTGAGGAGGGCAAGAGCGAGGAGGTCGACTACCTGGATGCGGCGTGTGTGTTGATCCGCACGGACGTGTTGAGCGCACTGGGCGGGTTCGACGGGGGGTTCCAGACGCCGGCGTTCCTGGAGGATTTTGCCCGGCGGCTCCGGCAGCAGGCCATGAAGGCCATGTGCGCGGCGGATACCTTCGTCCATTGTGGGTCCACGGATGAGCCGACGGAGGCCCTTGAGGCCGAACGGCGGGCCGTGGAGCGTCTGGAGACGGGGGATCGACACCGGGCCGCCGGAGAACCGGAGCCGGCCATCGCCTGCTACCGGGCGGCGCTTGACGCCAAGCCCGACTATCTCGAAGTCGCCCTGGTGCTCTCGGCGGCCCTCCTGGAGGAGGATCGTCCCGAAGAGGCGGCCGCCCTGTTCGAGGGGCTGGTCGAGATCCATCCCGATTCCGCAAGGCTGAAGAACTACCTGGGACGCTGCCTGTACCGCTCCAAACGCCTCAGCGAGGCCCGGACCTGCTTCGAGGAGTCGATCGCGCTGGATCCCGATTCCGCGGAGACCCGGAGCAACCTGGGCGTGCTGCTGTGGGAGGCGGGCGAGCTCGACGCGGCGCTTGAGCAGCTGAACCGGGCGGCCGAGCTGTCTCCCAGCGACCCGGACGTGGTTTTCAATGTCGCGATGGTCTATGCCCAGCTGGGGCAGGCCGTCGAGGCGATGAACATGCTTCGCCACTACGTCGCGTCGCGGCCGGAGGATCTGAATGCCCGAGTCCATCTGGCCGTGCTGCTGTTGGAGAACGAGGCAGAGGCCGACGGGCTCTCGGAACTGGAGGCGGTCCTGGAGGCCGAACCCGACCACGAGGAGGCCCTGAAGGTCGTTTCCCGGCTCAGGGACGCGATCGACGGGGAGGAGGAGATGGACGGTGGTGGGCAGGACCCATCGGAGCAGGCCTAGCGATGGCCAGTGACGTGACCGTAATGGGCCGGCGCTTGACGCTGGGTCCGTTCCAGGATCCATTCTGGGAAATGGGGCTTTCCTGGTACAACGACCCGGAGATCATCGCGTTGACGTCGGACGACCCGAACCCGCTATCGGAGACCGAGTTCCGCCGGATTATCGAGGTGGACCTGGAGAGCGAGAGCTCCATTCTGTTCGGTGTGTCCAATGAAACCGGCGAACCGATCGGGATCTCGCTTCTTCGCAACATCGACCCCACGCACCGGGGATGCGATCTCCACATCACCATCGGGCGGAGAGATCACTGGCGTCGAGGCTATGGCTCGGAGGCCATCGGGTTGATGGTCGACCACGCCTTCGGGACCCTTGGCATGCACAAGGTGATCTCGACGCCCTTCGCGGCCAACACCGCGATGATCCGATGCCTCGAGTCGTGCGGGTTCGAGCGCGAGGGGCTCCTCAGGGATGCGCTGCGGTCAGGAGACCGATACATCGACGTGGCTATCATGGGGAGGATCAACCCCGACGACGTGAGTCCGCGGTGAGTCGATCCGCGGATCGGGACGGGCCCCCACCGCCGGGTGGGACGCCGGGTCTCTGACGAATGGAGTCAGATGGCGAAGAAGAGATCGCGGAAAGGGAGACGCCCGAAGGGGGCGGCCAGATTGGGGGCGCAGAAGCTCTCGGTCTGCATGATCGCCCGCGACGAGGCCCAGTTCCTCACTCGGTGCCTTGAGAGCATCCAGGGATTGGCCGACGAAGTCGTGGTGGGTGACACGGGCTCCACCGACGACACGCGGCAGGTTGCCGTCGAGGGTGGGGCCCGCGTGGTCGAGGCTCCGTGGGAAGACGATTTCTCTCTCGCGAGGAATGCCGTGCTGGAAGAGGCCACCGGCGACTGGGTCCTG
>JASLMQ010000128.1 GCA_030746455.1 Candidatus Latescibacterota bacterium | reverse complement strand
TCTAACACCATAGAACCTTAACACTCTAACACGCCTTACTTCCGAGCCCAAACCGTGACCAAACGCTTCCCTCCCATCGATCTGTCCAGCATCCGCACCTATCCCTTGTCCTCCCGCCCAAGCAAGGTGTCGCTCGAGTCGTTCGCGGCGCCCGTTGAGGCGGGGGCCTCTGTCGGCAACCTGCTGGCGGCCATGCCCGACGTCCTGGCCGCCGGTGGCTTTCGCCGATTCGTAGGGGGCCTGGCTGACGCGATCCGAGCGGAAAAGACTGTGGCCGCGGGCATCGGCGGGCACGTGATCAAGTGCGGGCTGGCGCCTTTGCTGATCGAGTGGATGCAGCGCGGTTGGCTCTCGGCCATAGCGATGAACGGCGCGGCGGCGATCCACGATGTGGAGATCGCGGTGTGCGGCAGCACGTCTGAGGACGTGGCCGCCGGGCTCGAGGATGGCTCCTTCGGGATGGCCAGAGAGACGGGCGAGTTCATCAACGGCGGGATTGCGGACGCCGCCGGCGGCTATGGTGCGGCGCTGGGACGTCGGATCGTCGAGGACGACCTTCCGCACAGGGATCGGAGCGTGCTGGCGGCGGCCGCCGAGCTGGGGATTCCGGCGACGGTTCACGTGGCGATCGGGGCCGACATTGTGCACCAGCATCCGTCTGCCGACGGTGGCGCGATCGGGCGCGCATCCTACGAGGACTTCAGGACGTTCTGCTCGGTCGTGGCCAGCCTCGAAGGCGGCGCATATCTGAACATCGGGTCGGCCGTGATTCTGCCCGAGGTCTTCTTGAAGGCACTGACGGTGGCGCGCAACCTGGGACACGGGGTGAGCGAGGTCTTCACGGCGGACTTCGATATGATCCGCCACTACCGACCCCGGGTGAACGTGGTGGAGCGGCCGACGCTGAAAGGCGGGACCGGGACGCATTTCACGGGGCATCACGAGATCATGGTCCCGCTGCTGGACGCGGCGTTGCACGAGGCGCTGGGGGACCGTGCCGACGCCGCTGCAGGGAAGATCGTGTCGTGGGACGAGGCACACGTGATCCGGGAGCGCCTGCGGGCCGTTGGCGCGACGGCCGTGTTCACCAACGGCTGCTTCGACCTGGTCCATCGCGGCCATGTGACGTATCTGCAGAAGGCGCGGTCGCTGGGCGACGCGCTCATCCTTGGCCTGAACAGCGACGATTCGGTGCGCCGACTCAAGGGCGAGGGGCGGCCCATCCTGCCGATGGACGAACGCGCCTTCCTGCTCGCGGGCCTCGAGGCGGTCGACCACATCTGCGTGTTCGACGAGGACACGCCGCTCGAGCTCATCCGAATGCTCCAGCCCGATATCCTGGTGAAGGGCGGCGACTACACGCTGGACGGGATCGTCGGCCGTGAGATCGTCGAGGCTGGGGGAAGCAAGGTGATGACCGTGCCGGTGGTGGAAGGGCGATCGACGACCGAAATCGTGAATCGCATCAAGGCAGGTGGTTGACGTAGGGGCACGATGCATCGTGCCCCTAGCGGCCAGTATCTGACGCAATGGGGGATTCTGTTCTTTGGATTCCAAACGCCTTACACAAATCCTCGACCATTTCGCAGGTCGTCGCGTCCTCGTGATCGGCGACCTGATGCTCGACCACTACCTGTGGGGACACACGGACCGGATCTCGCCCGAGGCGCCGGTTCCGGTCGTCGCCGTGGAAGAGGAGACATTTCTCCCGGGCGGTGCGGCGAATGTGATCCACAACCTCCACGCGCTGGGCGCCGAGGTGGCCGCGATCGGCGTGGTGGGGGACGACGGCAATGCCGAAAAGCTCAGAGACCTGCTCGCCGCCGAGCGAGTGGACCTGATGGGCCTGGTTGTGGACGCAGATCGTCCAACAACGGCCAAGACGCGCATCATCGCGCGACAGCAGCACCTGGTGCGGGCCGATCGGGAGGCCCGCGAGCCGGTATCCGGCGCCGTGCAGGAGCAGCTCGTGGAGATCATCCGTGATGCCCACGACGTGGAGGCGCTGTTCGTGTCGGACTACGCCAAGGGCGTGGTCACACCGGCGGTGATGGACGCGGTGCGCGAGGCGATGCAGCACCTGGGCAGGCCCGCGGTCGTGGATCCCAAAGGCCGGGACTTCGAGAAGTATCGGGGGGTGACGTCGATCTCGCCCAACCAGTCCGAGGCTCTGGGGGCGCTCAATTTCGAGGGCTCGGACGAGGAGACCGTGGTTGGCGCCGGGCATGAGCTGGTGAAGCGGTTCAACTTCGAGACCGTATGTATGACCCGCAGCGAGAAGGGGGTGAGCCTCTTCGAGCGTGGCGGGAAGGTGACGCACATCCCGGCTCTCGAGCACGAGGTATTCGATGTCTCGGGCGCCGGGGACACGGCCGCGGCGGTCTACACCCTCGCGCTCCTGGCCGGCGCGTCGCACCCCGAAGCCGCCTACATCGGCAACCTGGCCGGCGGCGTGGTGGTGGGCAAGGTGGGAGTGGCAACGGCGTCGGTGGAGGAAATCGCGGCTGTGGGGGGTGGGTAGTCGAGATTGGTTGGATGGCCGACGATGAGCGCGGGGCTCCCACCTTCGCTGCAAAGCAGCTTCGGTGGGCACGAAACCCCCGCGCTCGGAAGAACCAACCCCGCCTTCGGCGGGCTGGTGACTCCCCCGCCCGCGTTGCTTCGATCCTGCTCCGGCGGGCAGATTGATAGCCCCGCTCGGCGGGGCTTCGTGCCTTCGTAGCGAGGGGATTCATCCCCTCGCTACAATAGAATCACCCTATGATCCCAAACCTCCTCATCATCTTCGCAACGGCCACGATCGCAGCCTGGGCGGCCACGGCCGCGGTACGGAGAGGGATGCTGCGCGCCGGGGTGCTGGACGTGCCCAACGTCCGCAGCTCGCACACTCGGCCCACGCCCACGCTCGGAGGGATCGGCATCATCGTTGGGACGGCGGCGGGACTGGTAGTCTCGTATGCGGTGTTTGGACTTGCGAAGCCACCGTTCCTCCAGGCGCTGGCGGGCAGCACCTTCATCCTGGCGGTGCTGTGTTACGACGAGATCCGCCCAATGGGTCGGTTCCAGAAGCTCGTCGTGCAGGCCGGCGCGGTGCTGATCCTGGTTGGAGCCGATGTGGTCCTGCGGCGGGTATCGCTTCCCGGCGTGGGAGAGGTGGCGCTCGGGTCGTTGGCGGTACCGGTGACCTTGCTGTGGCTGTTCGCGGTGCAGAACCTCTACAACTTCA
>JASLMQ010000127.1 GCA_030746455.1 Candidatus Latescibacterota bacterium | reverse complement strand
TCAAGCTGATGATGGCGGAGCTGTACGGTCGGAGCAACGGCTATTGCCACGGTAAGGGCGGCTCGATGCACATAGCCGACTTCAGCGTGGGGATGCTGGGCGCCAACGGCATCGTGGGGGCTGGCATGCCCATTGCGACGGGGGCGGCCCTGGCGGCCAAGATGGAGGGGGTCCCGCTCTACCGGCTACTCGGCGCGAGGGGATCGCGCGAGGTGGAGCTATACGATGGGTCGATCTACATCGACGATCTGGGGGCCTTGGACGAGGAGGCCGTCCGCATCTTCCACGAAGAGGTGCGCACGGGAAACGAGTACGGCTACCGGAACTTCAAGATCAAGATCGGCCGGGGAGCACGATGGATGGCCCCGAAGCCTGGGCTCGATCGCGACGTGCTCGTTATCCATGCGGTTCGGGAGGCCGCGGGGACCGATGCGAAGATCCTGATCGACGCCAATATGGGCAACACGCTGAATACGGCGCAGGAGATCCTCGAGCGCTGTGCCGACGTGGGCATCACCTGGTTCGAGGAGCCATTCGCGGAAGACCCGGCGCTGAACGAGGCGCTCAAGGCGTTCATCGAGGCCCGCGACCTCGGGGTGATGGTCGCCGACGGGGAGTTCGCGCCTCCCCCCTACTACTTCGATCTGGTAGAGAAGGGATTGATTGACGTGGTCCAGCACGACTTCAGGGCCATGGGACTGACGTGGTGGAAGGCGACCGCCGAGCGGATCGAGCCCTGGGGGGCCCTCTGCGGCCCGCACTGCTGGGGCAGCATCATCGAGCGCTATGCCCACGCCCACTTCGCGGCATCGGTTCCGCACTACGCGCTGCTGGAGGCGGCGCCGGCCGAGCTGCCCGGCATCGTGCTGGACGGCTGGGAGATGCGCGACGGCAGGCTGATCGTGCCGGATACGCCTGGGACGGGATTCGACCTGGAGCCGGAGGCCATCGAGAATGGGGTCGTGGCTGAAGGCGGGTTCATCGTGTGCTGACCCGCCGAGACCGGTTGAGCCTCTGAGGCAATTCGGTATACTTGTCCGTGCCTCCATCGCTTCGGGGCGGGCAGAAACGCCGTGATCGGCAACACAGCGGAACACGGGAAATAGACCTGACCAAAGAAAGGAGCCGATTGATGAGCAACGTACCGTATGTCCTGGGCCCGATGCGGCTGCCGTTCCTGATCCTGGCCCCGGCGTGCGTCCTGGTGGGATTGGGTACGGCGGTCCAGGTTTCCAAAGGCGTGGAGACCCTATCATTCGTGCTCGCACTTGTTGGTGCCATAGCTGCACACATCAGCGTGAATGCCTTCAATGAGTACTTCGATTTCAAGAGCGGCCTGGACTTCAGAACGCGTCGCACCCCATTCAGCGGCGGCAGTGGGGTGCTGCCGGAGCGCCCCGAGTTCGCCGGGAGGGCGCTGCTGACCGCCTGGGTGACCTTCGTGCTCACGGCACTGGTCGGCCTCTACTTCATCTGGCTGTGGGGTTGGGAGATCCTCCCTCTGGGCCTCCTGGGGCTGTTCGTGGTCCTGGCCTATACCTCCTGGCTCGCGTACAACCCCTTCCTGTTCCTCATCGCCCCCGGCTTGGGATTCGGCACGTTCATGGTGATGGGAACGCACTTCGCGCTTACCGGGGAGTACGGGTGGACCGCGTTCGTCGGCTCGCTGGTGCCCTTCTTTCTGGTGAGCAACCTGCTGCTTCTGAACCAGTTTCCCGACGTGGATGCCGATCGAACGGTGGGCAGGCGTCACCTTCCGATCGTGATCGGGCGCCGTGCGAGCAGCCTCATCTACGGCGCCTTCCTTCTTCTGGCCTATCTGTCTATTGGGGTCGGGGTCTGGCTCGGTATGTTCCCCCGGTTCGGTCTCCTTGGCCTCGCAACGGTCCCCCTCGCGATTCTCGCCTACCGGGGCGCCCGACGGCACGCCGAGGATCCTGAGAAGCTGACTCCGGCACTCACGATGAACGTCCTGATCAACATCCTGACTCCGGCACTTCTCGGCGTAGGCCTGATGCTGGGTTAGGATCCCCTCGGTGCCCCCCCCGCCGGGCTCCGATGAAGCGGAACGCCGCTCATCTCCTTGAGCGGGATATGCCCGCAGCGTGTGGCCTCCGGCACGCCGCCAGGCTACCTGTATGCCCTGACGCTGTGCGCCCCTTTCCCACTTGACCTCTCTTCATTCCCGTTGTATCCTGAAGTCTGCCTATCCTCCGCCGGTGCAGCGCTCTGTCCTTCCGAGTGAGGAGATACGCATGGACCCGGTCTTTCCCGGCCGCGAGTGGGAGCGAAGGGCTCCCGAGGACCTTGGCCTGTCGCTATCGAAGCTCTCTGCTGTCGAATCCCGGCTTCGTGACCTCGCCGATGGCAAGTCATTCCAGCTTGCCGTCGTCCGCAACGGCTATCTGATATTCGAATGCCGGCAGGGGGTTGAGGCGGACGACAAGCTCTCGCAGGCCTCTGCTGCGAAGTCGTTCTACTCATGCCTGCTCGGCATCGCCGTGGAAGAGGGGAAGCTGGCGTCCGCCGACGAGAAGGTGGTCGACCACTATCCCGAGATGATGGACGTCGCTGAAGACGAGGGCCCAAAGCCCGGTCGACATGCGTTCGAGAAGGACCGAAACATCACGTTTCGCCAACTGATCTGCAACGTCTCGGGATACATGAAGCCGGGGGAGGATCCGGGGGTGGTCTTCCACTACCAGACCTACGGGATGAACATCCTCACACACGCGCTGGCGAAGATCTACGGTCTCTATGATGTGGAGGACCCCGATCGGCTTCCCGGCTGTGGGAACCTGCTGGAGGAGAAGATGCGGGACCCCATCGGGGCCGGCTGGGGCTACACCACCACCAATTTCAAACTGCAGCCCAAGGCCAAGCTGAATGTCTTCGGCAACTACCTCCAGATACAGGCCACGGTCGCCGATCTGCTGCGGGC
>JASLMQ010000126.1 GCA_030746455.1 Candidatus Latescibacterota bacterium | reverse complement strand
ACGGCGAGATCGTCGGGGGCGGGCAGCGCGAGGACAGCCTGGAGATCCTGCAGCAGAAGATCCAGGCCCACGATCTGGACGAGGGGCCATTCCAGTGGTATCTGGACCTGAGAAGGTACGGGACGGTGCCCCACGCGGGATTCGGGTTGGGGATCGAGCGCACGGTGGCATGGATCTGCGGTCTGCCGCACGTTCGCGAGACGATCCCGTTCCCCCGCATGCTGCAAAGGCTGTATCCGTAGAGGAGACGGTGGTGAGGGTCCGTTCGAGCGGACCTCTGAGGAGGCGAGGGCGATATGGCGGATGAAGGCTACGACTTTGCGTCGATAGAACAGAAATGGCGAACGCGTTGGGAGGAAAGCGGACTCTACCGCAGCGTGAGGCAGCCGGGGCAGCCCAAGCACTATGCGCTGACCATGCTCCCGTATACCTCCGGTGATCTGCACATCGGCCACTGGTACGCGATCGCGCCTTCCGACGTGCGTGCGCGCTGGATGCGCATGCGCGGGCACAACGTGCTCTTCCCGATCGGCTTCGACGCCTTCGGACTCCCGGCGGAGAACGCGGCCATCCAGCGCGGCATCCACCCGCACACGTGGACGCTCGACAACGTGGAGCGGATGCGCGAGCAGCTCAAGACCATGGGCACCATGTTCGACTGGGAGCGTGAGGCCATCACCTGCCTGCCCGAGTACTATCGCTGGAGTCAGTGGCTGTTCCTCAAGCTCTACGGCAATGGTCTCGCCTACCGGCACATGTCGCCGGTCGACTGGTGTCCGCAGTGCAACACGACCCTGGCTCGGGAGCAGGTCTGGGGTGACGACCGCCACTGCGAGCGGTGCAGCACGCCCGTGGTCAAGAAGGACCTGGAGCAGTGGTTCCTGCGGATCACGAAGTACGCCGAGGAGCTTCTTGATTTCTCCAAGATCGAGTGGCCCGAACGCGTGATGACCATGCAGAAGAACTGGATCGGCCGCAGCGAAGGCGTCGAGTTCGAGATGCACGTGAAGGACTCGGACCGGAGCTTCCGGGTCTTCACCACGCGCGCCGACACGATCTTCGGCGTCACCTTCGCCGTGCTCGCTCCAGAGCATCCGCTCGTTTCAGAAGTGACAACCGAGGCGCAACAGATCGAGGTGGAGGCCTATCAGCTCGAGGCCGACCGTCAGTCCGAAATCGAGCGCCTGGCGCTCGACACGGAGAGGGACGGCGTCTTCACGGGGGCGTATGCGATCAACCCGATGAACGATGCCGAAGTCCCCATCTACATCGCCGACTACGTCCTGACGACCTACGGGACCGGGGCGATCATGGCCGTTCCGGCCCACGATGAGCGAGACTTCGACTTCGCCACACGCTACGGTCTCCCGATTCCCGTGGTCATCACGCCGCCGGACTGGGATGGGGGCGCCCTGGACGAGGCCTACCTCGGCGAGGGACCGATGGTCAACTCGGGCCGGTTCGACGGCATGCCTTCCGATGAGGGGGCACGAGCCGTCACGGAGGATCTGGAAGGACGCGGCGTCGGCGAGCACAAGGTGAACTTCCGGCTCCACGACTGGCTGATCTCCCGCCAGCGCTACTGGGGCTGCCCGATCCCCATCGTCTACTGCCCCGACTGCGGGGCGGTGCCCGTACCCGAGGAGGAGCTCCCGATTCGTCTCCCAGAGGACGCCGAGTTCCTGCCCACCGGGGAGTCTCCCCTGATCCATCACGAGGGTTTCCTGAGGACGAGCTGCCCGAAGTGCGGAGGCGAGGCGAGGAGAGAGACGGACACGATGGACACCTTC
>JASLMQ010000125.1 GCA_030746455.1 Candidatus Latescibacterota bacterium | reverse complement strand
ACTTTGGACCGAAACGACTGGCAACTTTGCTCCGAAATACGCAGTCATTCTGGACGAGCCGACCAACCATCTCGATATGACCAGTACTCAGGTGATGGAACGCGCGCTTGCGTACTTCCCAGGGGCGATCGTTGTCGTGAGCCACGATCGGTTCTTCATCGACAAGGTCGCCAACCGACTGCTGGTGTTCGAGGGTGGCGGACAGGTGTCCATCTGCAATGGGAACTGGACGATCTGGGAGGCGAGCAAGGAAGATGAAGCGGACGAGACAGTGCCCCCATAGCGGTAAGCCGTGCACGCCTGCAGGACACAGAGCTACATTCCGACCCTGAGACCAGCCATCACCCACCTTCCCGGCATTCTGATGGAGCCGATGTCCGCGTAGGAGGTGTCGAGCAGGTTTGTCACCTCGACGAACGTGACGGTGCGGCCACGGGTCCAGGAGACCTTTGCATCCAGCAGAATCTGGCTCTTCACGCCGACACGCTCCCGGTATCGGAGGTGCCAGGCGTGCTCGAGTCCCCGGCCGAGGCCCTGGGTTGCGCCCAGGCTGATCCGGTGTCTCAGATGGTCCAACAGGTACTTCGACCTCAACTGCCCGGAGGTCCTGGAGGCCCGGAGGTAGTCGTAGCCGATTCGGACCCGCGGGATTCCGACGGGCCGTTCCCGCGCCTGGGGATCATAGTCGATCGCAAGCTCCAGCCCACTAAAGGAGGTCTCCGCGGCGTTCTGTACCTGCCACGGGTCAGCCGGGTCCGCCCTGACCCAGTCGATCAGATGCCGCCCTTCCCTTCTGAAGACGGAGGCGCTTCCGCTAAGCGCCTGGCCCTGCCGCCTGACTCCGACTTCGTAGGCCCACGCCTCCTCGGGTACCAGATCCGGATTCCCCATGTTCGCGGGACTGCTGTAGTAGAGCTCGGTATAGGTGGGAACGCGGAAGGAGCGACCCACTGAAGCGTGGATCCCGACGCCTCGTCCCAGGGTGAGGCCCACGTCCAGGCCCGGCTGGACCGCCCAGCCCCATCCGGGATACCAGTAGGCCGACGCACCCGGTACCAAAGTGGCTCTTCGTGCCAGCTTCGCCCTGTGTTCGAAGGACAGCCCTCCCCTCACCCGTGAGCGATCTCCCAGGGTCTCGCTCCGTATGACCTCCCTGGCCACCTCGCCACCCACCGCCGTGTCTCCCAGTTCTGAGGAGACGATCGCCTGGGCCTCCACACCGTAGAGGTCCGTGGCGTGTCGATTGCGGAACCACTCGGGCCTCGCTCTGTCCAGAATGAAGTCGTCCTTGTGTCGGCGGAAGTAGGAATTGGCCGAGAACTGAACGTCTCCCCGAGCAAGGTCGGCCTGTACCCCCAACAACGTGGCAATGGTACGCTCCCACTCGTTCGTGAATCGATCGGAGTAGAAGCCGTTCGCCCCGAAGGCCTTGTCGGTGTGCCCCACGGAAAGCGTGATTGTCTCTCGATCTGTCCGGAGCGCTGCCCGGTAGGAACCGGTGACGGTCCTGAAGTCTGTGTGATCGCGGTAGCCTCCCGATCGCCTGCCTGATGCCGAGAGGCGATGGCTCCACCTCTCGTCTGAGAGGGACAGCGATACGGTCCCTTCGGCGAATCCGAATCCGCCTGCGACTGCCTCCAACTCCACAGATTCGCGCTGATTCGTCCTGGTGATGATGTTGATCACGCCCCCGAACGCGTTGGGTCCATACAGCCTGGAGCCATGGCCTCTGAGGATCTCTATCCGTTCCACATCGTCGAGCGTGAGAGG
>JASLMQ010000124.1 GCA_030746455.1 Candidatus Latescibacterota bacterium | reverse complement strand
TTTCCTAACGACATCTCTCGAGAGGAGGCCAGACGGCAGCTCAACCTTTCGCAGGACGCCTTTGTCTACCTCTACTTCGGGAACGCGCGCACCTACAAGGGTATCGAGGACCTGATCGAGGCCTTCCGCAGGGTCGCCGCGGACGACGACAGGCTGGTCCTGATGATGCGCCGGGCCTTCAACGCGGAGTACGCCGACCAAGTGACGGCCCAAGCGGGAAAAGATGCGCGGATCGGGGTCCACACGTCTCCCTTCTTCGGGAATGAGGAATTCCAGGTCTACCTGAATGCGTGCGACGTGACCGTGTTCCCCTTTTCCGATGTGCTGACGTCGGGATCGGCGATCGCGGCCCTCTCGTTCGGAAAGCCGCTGATTGCACCCAAGCTGGGGTGCCTCACCGAGTTGCTGGACGACACCACAGGCATTCTCTACGAACCGAAGGACGAGGGGGCGCTCGACGAGGCCCTCCTCCAAGCTCGACGCATCGACCTTGCGGAAGCCGGATCCGCTGCGCGTCGCCGGGCGCTCTCGCTCGATTGGGACGAGATCGCCGCCCAGGTGGCAGAACTCTACGCGGGGTAGGCGAAGGCGGGCGCGTCCCATCCCCGATGCGCTGGACTCTGGACGTACGCACAAGGAGACAGGATCGGCCATGCGGATCACGGGCATCGACATCGATGCGGTACGCGTAAACCATCGGGGCGACTGGCTGTTTGTGCACGTCAACACGGACGAGGGAATCTGGGGTCTCGGTGAGCTCAGACCGGGCAACGCCTATGAAGGCGCCGTCGGCGCGGTTCGTGCCCTGGCCGAAAGGCTGAAGGGCACCGATCCCCGACGAATTCGGGAGATCAATGAAGCTTGCTCGCAGGGAAACCCCGGGCGGGACGAAGTCTGTGCGCTCAGCGCGGTTGAGGAGGCCCTGTGGGACCTGCTCGGGAAGTCGCTCGGGGTGCCCCTTCACGCCCTGTTCGGGGGCGCGCTGCGCGACAGCATCCGGTTGTACGCGAACATCAACCGGGCCACGACGGACCGGACCCCCGAGGGCTTCGCCAGGAACGCGTCAGCGGCCGTGTCCGAGGGATTCGACGCGGTCAAGCTCGCGCCGTTCGACGGCCTGCCCAGGGACGTAGACCGCGCCCTGGACGCCGAGACGGGGATCGCGTGCATGCGAGCGGTACGCGAGGCCATCGGGCCCGATGTGGACCTCCTGGTGGACTGTCACAGCCGCTTCACGGTCAAGGGCGCCCTGGAGGTGGCCGACGCCCTCCGGGACCTTGACCTCTTTTGGTTCGAGCAGCCTATCCCGGAGACGGATCTGGACGACGTGGTCCAGGTCAAGGAACGCTGCGGCATCCCTATAGCGGGGGGTGAGCAGCGGGTCTTCAGCAGCGCGTTCCGGGAGGTGATGGCGCAGGGCGCCATGGACATGGTGATGCCCGATGTGGGAATCGTTGGGGGCATCGGCGAGCTGAGGAAGGTGGCGGACATGGCCGACGCCTGGGGCGTTGCCACTGCCCCCCACGGGCCCTTCGGACCCGTGGAGCTCGCCGCTGGAATCGAGGCCATGGCGGCCCAGCCCGGGTTCCTGATTCTGGAATTCGCGTGGGGAGAGGTGCCGTGGCGCAGCGAACTGACGCTCCCGGCCGAGCATATCGAGAACGGGCGCGTCCGCCTTAGCGATCGGCCTGGACTGGGGCTCGAGCTGAACCCGGAGGTAGTGGAGGCCCATCGTGTGGACCTGAGCGGGCTGCAGAGGAGGGGGCAGTCGTGAGCGGCCATCCGAACAGACGCAGTGTGGGGGACCTGCCCCTCTTCGACCCCGAGGCCGGGACGACGGTGGTGGAACCCCCCGGCGCCGGGAAGGGAAGGTGCACTACTTCTACGAGTACGCACGAGAAGACGGATCGCACGAGCTGCGGCACAATGTCGTGGAGGTGTAACACGAAAGGAGAAGGAGGCATCCGTGTTCAAGAGCTTGTCACCGGGCACGATCGGCGTGAAGGCCAGTCTGCCGGAGGCCCTGGCGTATGCCAAGATCGGCGGCTTCCAGGGGGTCGATGTGGGCATCCAGGACCTGGCGAAGCGGGTGGAGGAAGACGGAGCGGATGCGGTACGGCAGCTTTTCGACGAGGCCGGTATGCGGATCGGATCGTGGGGGCTCCCGGTGGCGTGGGACGGGCCTCAGGCGGACTACGAGCGGGATCTGGCGGGTCTACCCGCGCTCGCATCGGCAGGTGCGTCCGTTGGCGCGCTCCGGGTGGCGCGGTGGATCCCGGCAGGCTCGAAGGAGCGGCGATTCCGCGAGAACTTCCGGTGGCACGTAGAGCGGCTGCGTCCCATCTGCGAGGTCCTGAAAGACCACGGGTGCAGCCTCGGGCTCGAGTTCATCGGCCCGCAGACCAAGCGGATCGATGAGCCCTACGGGTTCATCTACACCCTTCCGGGGATGCTGGCGCTATGCGAGGCCATCGGTACGGGCAACGCCGGCCTGCTCCTGGATTGCTGGCACTGGCACACGGGCCTGGGAACGCTCTCGGACCTTCGGTGCCTTGTGGCGGACGACGTGATCCACGTCCACGTGAACGACGCCCCGGCGGGGGTCGATCTTGTCGACCAAATTGACAACGTCCGTGCGCTACCCAGCGAAACCGGCGTGATCGACCTGGTGGGCTTCCTGAAGGTCCTCGACGAAGTCGAATATGGAGGTCCTGTTACGCCCGAGCCCTTCAGCCAGCGGGTGAGGGAACTGCCAGCCGAACAGGCGGTGCGAGAGACGGGCGAGGGCCTGGACAAGGCGTGGAAGGCGGCCGGACTAAGCTGATGGAGAGATCTATGGAATCCATGCAAGCATTTGCTGCAGAATATATTAGGGATCTGGGTCGTTTGGTGGAGTCGGTCGATCCCGAGTCCATCGCGCGGGTGGTGGCGCTCGTGGAACAGGCCGGATCCGAAGGCAAACGGATCTTCGCGGTCGGGAATGGAGGAAGTGCTGCAACGGCTTCCCATTTCGTCAACGATATGGGCAAGGGTGCCTCCTTGGGACGGGAGAAACGGTTCAAGATCGTGCCCCTTACAGACTGCGTTCCCTGGATGACGGCGCTGAGCAACGATCTGAGCTACGACGACGTCTACGTTGAGCAGCTCCGCAACTTCGCCGAACCGGGGGACCTGGTGATCGCGGTGTCGGGCAGTGGCAACTCCGAGAACGTACTTCGGGCCGTCCGGCACGCCGCCGACGTGGGGTGCCACACGGTGGGACTGACCGGGTTCACCGGGGGGAAGCTGAAGGACCTGGTCGACACCTGCATCGTGGTCGATTCGGACCACATGGGGCGGATCGAGGACCTTCACCTGGTGCTCCTCCACATCGTCTGCTACTATTTCATGGACCAGGGCGACCGGTCGTGACGCTGGCCGTCCGGTCGTGGCTGATCGCGGGCGTGGTCTTGCCGGCGCTCCTCGGCGTGGATCTGGATCCCGGCTACTACCTGCATCTGGTTCGGGGCCAGTTCCGCCTGCTCTGGGATCGCGAGCGCATCGATCGGGTTCTCGCCAGGTCGGACCTGGATCCGACCGTTCGCGATCGCCTGCTTTTCGTGCAGGACGTGAGGCGTTTCGGTGAGGAAGCGATCGGGCTGGAAGCCTCCCGGAACTACACGACCTTCTGCGACATCGGCAGGGGGCCGGTCTCCTGGCAGCTCACCGCGGCCCCCAAAGACCGTCTCCAGGCTCTTGTCTGGACCTATCCGGTGGTGGGGCCGTTTCCCTACCGAGGTTACTTCGACCGGGGCCGCGCCGAACGCGATCGGGCGAAGCTGGAGGCAAAGGGGTACGACACCTACCTCCGGCCCGTCGGCGCGTACAGCACCCTGGGTTGGTTCAAGGATCCCGTGCTCAGCACAATGCTGCGCTACAGAGACGAAGACCTGGCCGAGCTGATTCTCCACGAACTGACCCACGGCACCGTGTGGGTCGCGGAAGATGTCGCCTTCAATGAGGGCCTGGCGACCTTTGTCGGGCAGGCGGGCGCCATCGCCTTCCTGGAATCCCGCCACGGGCGAGGCGCGCAACAGATCCAGGACGCGCTCGATCGCAGGGCGGACCGCCGTTTGTTCCGAGCGTTCATGCACGAGATCGCGGCGGAACTCGAGGCCACTTACGCATCGGACGATTCGTTCGACGCGAAGATGGCGGGGCGTGAGGGCGCCTTCACGCGCGCCCGAAAGCGGTTCGCCGACCTCGATCTCCGGACCGATATGTACAGTGGGTTCCCTTCCTGGAAGCTCAACAACGCGCACCTCATGGCCTACAGGACCTACCACCTCGAGATTGGAGTCTTCGAGCAGGTCTACGAGAAGGCCGGACGGGATCTCGCAACTGCCATGGCGGCCTTCAGGTCCTGCGAGGCCGCGCGCGATCCCAGGGGATGCCTCGAGGCCTGGGCGGCCGGCGGCGACTGAGTCCGCATCCCCGAATCCGGGTGTATGGGTATGCCGAGGAGCGGCAGGTCTCGGGACGCGTCGGACCGCATCTACCGGTGGGTTTCCCGAATACCGGAGGGCACCGTTGCCACCTATGGGCAGATCGCCCGCCTGGCCGATGTGGGGCCGCGCCAGGTCGGCAGGGCGCTGGCCACACTCCCTGCCGGGAACCGGTGCCCGTGGCACCGGGTGATCAATGCACAGGGAAGAGTCTCGGAACGGTCGGCCAACGCCGGAGCCCGGTCGGACCAGGAACGGCGTCTGGAGGCCGAGGGCGTGGAGTTCCACAACGGACGGATCGATCTGGAAGTCTACCGGTGGGAACCCGAAGGCTGATGCACACTTGGGGCATTTTGTGTTGACAAAGGTGGCCGGGTTTTATATCATTTACGGCTGTTGCCAGGCCGATGGCGCCAGGCTGTATGCGCCCGAGTCCCCGGCCTCGGGGTGAAGAAAGGAGCAGGGGTGACCAAAGCCGATATAGTGAACCAGATTGCAGAAGCGACCGGACTAACCAAGACCGACACCGCAACGGTTGTCGAAGGTCTGCTTTCTTCCGTTGCCGCCGCAATGCAGAAGGGCGAACACATAGAGATACGAGGCTTTGGCACCTTCAAGGTGGTGACGAGGGCGTCTCGAACCGGCAGGAATCCCAAGACCGGGGACGTGGTGAAGATCCCGGAGCGGCCGGTGCCGGTCTTCAAGCCCTCCAAGGAATTGCGTCAGGCCGTTGAGAAAAGACGTACGGCGGGGGATGATTCCCCCTGAGAATAAAGGTCGGTTGACCAAAGAGGAGGTGGATGATTTGCCCTGTGGCAGAAAGCGGAAGCGGCACAAGATTGCAACGCACAAGCGCAAGAAGCGTCGAAGAAGAGACCGCCACAAGAAGCGTGAGCGCTAATCCGCGCTAGGCGTGGTAGGCTTGGGGCATTAGCTCAGTCTGGATAGAGCGCTGGTCTCCGGAACCAGAGGTCACAGGTTCGAATCCTGTATGTCCCACCAGTCCGTCTGTCGAGGGGTCATGGCCACAGGCCATGGCCCCTCTGCGTTTGCCCGCGAATCTGTCAGGAAACCCCAGGCCTGCCAGCGGCATCTAATAAATGGGTGCAGACTGGGACCCCCTGGGTCGATTACACCCTGGAAGGGTGCCCGCTGCGTCCATTGCTGGCACGGATTGTGCATTCTCCAAGGAATAAGGTCCCGGGACGCCGACGGGGGCCTGGAACTTACCGACCGGGTAGTCGTTAAAGCGGTACTCCCTGCTCGAGATCGAGGGCATCGCCTGACGAGGAGGTGAGGATATCATGGAGCCGAGGGAGGAGCAGGGGCACGCGATGGACCTGACCGACACAATCAAGAAACGCTCGGTGCACGACCCTTCGGTACAGCGGTATCTGAAGGAGTTGCGCAAATACCCGCCCATGAGCCGTGAGGAGGAGGAGGAGACCTTGGAGCGCGCCCGGAAGGGCGACCGCAAGGCGGTGGACCACCTGATCACCTCGAACCTGCGATTCGTGGTGAGTGTGGCGCTGGAATACCAGGGCCGGGGGGTCCCGCTGTCCGACCTGATCGCCGAGGGGAACGTGGGCCTGATGGAGGCCCTGAAGCGCTTCGACCCGGGCCGCGGCTACAAGTTTATCAGCTATGCGGTCTGGTGGATCCGACAGGCCATACTCAATGCGCTCAAGCGGACCTCGGCGGTTGCCATGCCTGCCAACCGGCAGGAGGACATGGATCGGATGGCCCGTCGATGGGGACAGATGACCCAGGAACTGGGGCGGGTGCCCACGCTGGACGAAGTGGCCAGCGATATGAAGATCAGCCGGCAACGGGCAGAGCGGGCGTTGCGCTGCGTTCGGTCCGACCTCTCCCTGGAGTCGCCCCTGGATGCCTCAGGCGAGCAGACGCTCCTGCAGGTCCTCAGCGCCGACGAGCCGGGCCCGGACAGGCGCGTTCTGGAGCGGGACAGGCTCGAGCGGGTGACGGAGTGCCTCGACGGCAGCCTGGATCGCCGGGAGGCCGAGGTGATTCGGGCCTACTTCGGCCTGGACGGTAAGGATCGGCGGACCCTGGGAGAGATCGGCGCCGGCCTGGGGGTCACGCGCGAACGGGTCCGGCAGATCCGCAACAGGGCCCTTGCCAAGCTTCGACGGTACTTCAGGCAGCGGGGCCACGCCGAAGAATCGTGGGAAGAGCTGGTCTGAGTCGGGAGGCCATGGGTTCGATCGGCGGACGGGGGCGCAAGCCCCGGTCCGCTTATCGTGTACGGTGGTAGCCGGGAGTCCGTATATTGTTTACGCATCCTCGGCTATCCCGTGAAGCGCTCGTCCACAGGAGCACCGGACATGAATCGAGATCCGGCCTCGAAGGAGGCCTACGAACGGCTGTTCGACATCATCCGGCCCAGAAGCGAGACCTCGGGGTGGGAGCTCGGGGCCCTCTTTGGCCTGATCGTGCTGGTCGTGGGCCTGATCTGGGGCGGTTCCCGGATCCGCAGACGTCGCGAGGAAGCGCGTACTCGCCAGGCCTTCCGGTTGCTTGCCCAGGAGCGTAGCCTGGATCCGGAGGAGCAGGCGCTCCTTCACAGAATGGCCAGCAGCCTGGGCAAGGCGAATCCCCTGTTCGTCTTCGCGTCGATCGCCGCATTCGAGAAGGGGGTCGATCTCCTTGTGTCGGAGGCAGCCCAGGGCGATGCCGTGGCCCTGCGGGACACGGCCGACCGGCTTCAGTCGCTGAGGCAGAAGCTCGGGTTCGACACCATCCCGGATAAGTGGGCCCTCCGCCACAGCAGACAGATCCCGGTCGGCACCCGTCTGATGGTCGGTTTCAAGCAAGAGGATCAGACTCGGTTCTGCAGCTGCGTCGTGGTGGAAACCGATCCGCTGGCAATCACGGTGGCCCCCATGCTGAGGGGCGATGAGGAGGCCCTGGTGCAGGTGCCGGTGGGCCAGCGGCTCTACGTTCGGTTCTGGCTCCAGGGGGACACGGAGTACAAGTTCAGGTCCGAGCTGCTCCCCTCGGAGGATTCCGAGCCTGGCAGCCTCCGTTTGGCCCACGCCGTGGAAATGGTCCGGCTACAGAGGCGGGACTTCTTCCGGCTTCCTGTTCGCATACCCATGGTTTTCTACGCCCTGAAGGACGAAGAGGCGGCAAGGCGGCTCCCGGCCGACATCCAGGTTGGGGAGGACGTACAGCCTCGCCTGGAGGGCGTGCTGGTGAATCTGAGTGCCGGTGGGGCCGCGTTTCGCGCCGAAGGTGGGCTGGATCCCGAGGAAAGGGTGGTGATGGATCCCCTCTACAAGGGGCTCTTCCCCCTTGCGGGGATCGTGTGCAAGGCCATCGGGTCGCGGGCAGCCGGGGGCGGAGAGGTCACGAGCTACGTGGAATACCTCAACGTGTCCAGTGCGATGCAGGACCGGCTGGTTCAGAAGCTCTACCAGCGCCAGCTGGCCCGGGCGCAGAGCTGAGCTCGGGCAAACGCGCCGACCCGCTGGGCCGAGGTGCCGGGCTTCGGTGCCGGCCGCTTGCGCTCCCGCAAAATCCCGTTGATTTACTCGTTGTTATTGCTTAAATTACGAAGGTCTATTCCCGGGCGGAGGTCCCCGTTCTGTCCGAACGAGGGCTGACACCAAGCCACGGTCTTGGAGACGAGGATGGCGACACTGGCACCCCCTCCCAGGCTGAGCCCTCCTGCACGGAGCCCTCGACGGCTGCCGCGTCGCCGCCGGACCGGTGAGGCGGCTCGCCTGTGGCGCAGGGTCTTCAGGCGGGTCCTGGATCACGAATGCAGCGAGGTGGCTGGCGAGATGGCCTTCGATTTCTCGCTCTCCATCTTTCCCGCCGCCCTTTTCCTTGCGGCCCTGGTCGGCCCCATGGGCATCACGCCCGAGCACGTGTCTCAGGCCCTCAACGTGCTGGGTATCTTCCTGCACGAGATGGTTCGCGAGATGGTCGAGGAGAACGTGCGCAACCTCGTTGCCGCACAATCTCAGAAGGTCCTCACCATCGGTCTCCTCGGCGCGGTCTGGGCGTCGTCGAGCGCGATATCGGCAACCATCAAGGCCCTGAACCGGGCCAACGGGGTGAGGGAAGCACGCGCCTTCTGGTACCGCAGGCTGCTTTCGGTGGGCCTGGTACTCAGCGGCGGCGTCGGGCTGATCGTCTCCTTCAACCTGCTCATTATGGGAACGTGGATCGAGGAAGAGCTGTTGGCTCGCCTCGGCTTCGGGGTCCCCCTGACCATC
>JASLMQ010000123.1 GCA_030746455.1 Candidatus Latescibacterota bacterium | reverse complement strand
GTCTCCTCCCACAATGTCCAGGCCGGTGCACAACGTGATCCCGTTGTACGGACTCGGAACCTCCTCGACGAGCCGGCGCAGCCTTTCCCACGTACCCACGAGAAAAGGTCCCCCCCAGCCGTCGGCTTCATAGGTGCCGTAGTCTGCAAGAGTGACCCCCTCGGCGACGGACTTCTCGCGGACGTCGTCGCTCAGGAGGCGGTGCAAGCTGTGGGTGGCAATGTGGACGCCGCAGCTTTCGGCGGTCGGGACGATGTCACGGTAGACGTTGAGCAGGCCCTTCCAGCAGTCCTCGACCTCATCCTCATCCAGGGGTACCCCCATATCCAGGTAGGTCAGCATTGATGGGATTCCGGCATCGCCGAGGGCTTCGAGCGTGGCCTGGATCGTGTGCCGCCAACGGCGGTCGTTGATCAGGAGGACGTCGGGGTTCGACGATCCCTCGCGCCAGGGCCGTGAAGACCATCGGCCCAACCAGTAGGCTGCAGCTGGGACCTCGACCCCCTCGGCCCTGAGGCTGGTGGCGAATGCGCTCAGCGCGGCGAAATCGGGGTACCCGTTTTCCAGGAAACCGGGGAAGGACGCGCAGTGTACCAGGACGTGTTTCACGCCGAGCTGCCTGCACCGCGCAGCGGTCTTCTCCACGTCGGACAGAGCACCGATGCCCACATACATGGTCATCCACTCCTCTTGGTCGGCTTCCCGATCTGGGGAAGCCCTAAAATCTCATGGAAACAAGGGGCAGGGATATCTCGCGATTGCCTCTTGCCAGGGAGTAGCGGAGCCGAGGCATCTGCAGCCGACTTCCGCCGGTCCCGATACCGACGATGCCTTGATTATGGAAGTGCATCCCGGTCACGAAAATGGCCCCCCCAACCGCAACCGCCATCGCCGAGCTGATCAGAAGGATGCGTGGTCTCCCGATCGATCTGGATGCTGAAAGCGCGAACGCGACGCCTCCTCCGACCGCCAATCCAATGACCACGGACTTCTTGAGCCGACCCGCATCGGCAGCGGACATAGGCATCCAGACGAGGAGTGCGGCCAGGAGCACGGTGACGAGCCTCCCCACGGTGTCCTCCTTTGCTTAGGTGCCACCCGCGCCACAGATACCTGGCGCAGGTTTCGCAGATCCCGCCAGTCCATCCTGGTGGGCCCTGTCAGTCCGACCGGCTTCGGCCAATATTGGGCTGTGGTCCGTGATTGTCAAGCCGATTGGAACGTCGGCACGGTTCCATGTTGCGTACAAACCAGAGCCCCCGAAGGCTTCCCTCCCAACGCCCTCGGGGGCCGGCTATTGCCATAGCAACTGGTGGACGCCAAGATAGACCGTTGGCACCCCGGTGTCAATCGGAATTGAGCGGTCCTCCGAGCCATCCCTTCAGGTGGGTCAATGTCCGTTCTTCCAGTTCCACGATCTCCCTGAGACGCATTCGCAGCCTCTCCATCACAGGCTCGAGCGGCCTTCGTCGGGCCTTCAGGCAGAGGTTCCTGAGCACGAGCCACTTCTGCGCGAGGGCCCGCAGATGATCTCCAGACTCGGCCATGTCTGGAATCCCGAGCCCTCCGCCCGCCAGCCGCAAATAAGCGGCGTGCCCTTCCCGCTCCCGCACAACCGGCAGCAGGTCCTCGTACAGAACCATCAGGCGGCTTCTCTGGTCCTCGGGTTCGAGGCAGCTCCATCCATCGAGGTCCTGTTCCAGGGCGAGGAGTGCCGCGATTCCGATGTGGCCGCCGGCAGGACTCGGAACCTGGCCAGCCATGAGTTGGACGTTCCGCACCACGGTGAGGACGGCCTCCTTGGCCCCGAGCTCTCGCGGGGTGTCCGGAGGCTGGAACTCCATCCAAGTGTAGGGGACGATGGCATTGGAACCCCAGGCATCCATCAGGCCCGGCAGCGGGTGGGTGCCGCGGTGCCGCTTGCTCGGCGAAGGGTCCACCAGGTCCACGGTTCTGCCGGGATCATCATATCCGCACAGGATGATGGAATGTCCGGTGTGGTTTCCCCAGCCGGGATAGTACAGGGCCTCCAGGTGGTAGGTGTCGGCAAGAACGGGAACGGGATGGCCCTCGTCGATCCGGGCTCGGACACGGCACCACGCGGTCTCGCCATCGGGTTCGTGGTGATGGATCGCTCGGATGCCCCACACAGATAGGGTGGCCTCAAGGGGGAAGAAACGCGGGTGAAGCCGGCGCGCGCCGGAGTCCCTTCTTCCATAGAACAGGAACCACTGGTCGTGTATCACCAGGGGAGTGGCATAGCCGTGGAACTGGAGCATGGCATCCAGGGCGACGAGGTCGCAGGGATAGTGGTCGCCGTCGCTGAACGGAACGTCCGGGATGGATCGCCTCACCTGTTCACCTCCCTTGTTCCGGCCGGGCCGCGAGCGAGGGTCATCGCGAATATGTGCATGCCCGGATTGTCGGGAAGCCGGATCGACACCAGACGGGTGCTCGTCCGGATGCGTACCGACTGCATCCAGATGCCGTAGCAGACACCGAGGTGCGAGGTGGCAATATGGCCCGAGGAATGATGGTACCCTGTGCAGACGATGGCCTGGAGCTCACCATACAGCAGGCTGTTCCCACGGTGCCAGGCACTCAGAGCGAGGGTGGGCTCGTGCGTGTTGCCGTCCTCGCCCACGAAATGGACGATGTCCTCCAGGCTGTCTTCGCCTGAACCCAGCACGTGTAGCGCGCTGTAGAGGCCGGGATAAACCGGGACAGCCTGTGCCTCCAGCGAGACGTTGTTGTCCAACCCGTCCAGCTTGCTGGGGAAACGGAATGCGACGCCGCCGTACTCGACACGTGCGTACGATGGAGGCAGATCCTCCGCGGGATACGTGACGCCCGCGCCGGTGAAGTCCCCGTCCGCCCGATTCTCATCGGTGGAGATGCCGTCGTTGTTGTAGTACGGACCGAGGTCCAGGACCCTAAAGCTGGAACAGATCGGCATCGTTACCCCTTCGGTTCGACGGTCAGTGAACGTGCACGCGGGGAAAGCTCTCCTCGATCCCTCAGCTTGCCTTCCACGAAGTCCCTGAGGGCGCGTACGGAGCTGAAGAGCTCGACACGCAGATCTTCATCCTCGACTTCGATGCCAAAGGCTTCCTCCACGGCGAAGACGATCTCCAGGGTGGAAGTCGAATCCGCGCCGATCCCGTCGCCGAAGATGATCTCATCGTCGCCGATCTCATCGGCCTCCACGTTGAGCTTGAGCGCGCGGATGATGATGTGCTTGATCTGGCGGGCGAGATGCTCTGGCTCCTCCATGGCTCGCTCCTGGTCAGTTCGGGGATGGGGTACCCGCGGAGAAGTGATCGATTACCGTTTGGGCCATGCGGCGCTGGCCCTCGCCGGACACGATCACCACGGTGGGGAGGGCGAAGGTCTGCTCGATGCGGCTCCGTTCGCGCTCGATCTGGTCGTTGGACATCTGCCTGGGGGTCACGAAGCTGCGGCCGTAGGCCGCCCGGATGTGCTTGGCCTTGTCGCTCATGGCCAGCATGATGGTCGGCGCCTTGGCCACTGAGCGGATGCCGTCGATGGTGTCCCGTATGTAGGCCTCGGGATCGATGCTGTTGACCGCGAGGATGCAGGCGTCGGGCCGCGTCCCCAGCAGAAAGGCGATGGAGGGAAGCGCGTGGGTGCGCGACTCGTTCACGTCGTAGGGGATGGTGCCCGACTGCGAGCCGACCAGGAGGATGTGGGGACGCCTTCGCTCGCAGATATCGCGTGCCTTGCCGCTGAGGTAGGGCACGTAGTACTCAACCGGGAAGCTCAGGGGAGAGGCATAGCCCATCGGGAAGGCGAGGTCCAGGCCGAAGAGACGCGCGTGGTGCTCGGTGCCGATCTGGCCGACGCGGTAGCCCTCCTGCTGGAGTGCACGCCGCAGTGCAAGCTGTAGCGTGAACTTCCCCTGGGAGGCGCTGGTACCGAAGACGCCAAGGACGGGGACGTCGACGTCGGCCCCGCGATCGGTAGCGAGGGATTCGGCGATCTCCTCGAGTGGGACGTCGGGGTAGACGACGCGGAGCCCCTTCTCCTGCGCGGCGTCGTGGAGGTCGCCATACGTTTCGGAGAGGACGGGAAGAAAGCTGAAGACATTCAGGCCTCCTCCAAGGGCCGTCTCGATGGACTCGCGAAGCAGGTCCCGTCCGGACATACGCGCCAGCTCGTCGACGTAGCCGAGGATGAGGGTGTCCGCGTCATGGATGGCGTCCTCGATGCGACAGGAGATCCGAACGCCGGTTGATGCAACGCCGATGGCCCCTCCCGCATCCTTGCCTACGAGGCCCTTGCCGACGGGATCCGCGATACCCACGATCTCGAAGTCGAGCAGATCGCGGAAGCGGACAAAGGCGTGCATCTCCTTGTTGAATGGATACAACGCGGCCTTCTTGATCCAGCTGTAGTCCGATGTCGCACAGGACTCGTCGCGCGAAACCCTGCGGGCGTTCGCCCGGGGCGACACGACGCTGCGTCGGCTGGTCTGCGGCTCCCCCGACGCGTTTGCGTCGAGGTAGTGACGCACATGGGCAAGGGATGCGTCTGGATGGGCCTCACGGATGAGTGCGACGATGGCCGAGATGTGGGGGGCCGCGAACGACGTGCCCGCCGCCATGATCTCCCGTCCGTTGGACCAGCACACGCGCTGCTCATTTCCACGGGCGATGCACTCGATGGGCTGGCCCGGTCGGAAACGGTATCCGTATCGGTCGTAGATGGCGCCGCCGGTGACGCCGATAACGTCCGGGAGCGCGGCGGGGAAACTCTCGATGCCTTCGGGGTGTCCAGCGGCGACCAGTATGATGCCGGCCCGAACGGCCCTCCGGCATACCACCGCGACGGTCCTGCGGTAGGTCACGTCGGTGGTGCCGAGGCTCAGGTTCACGACGTCCATGCCGTGACAGACGGCCCATCGGATCGCGGCCACGAGAAGCCTTCCGTCGGCGGTAAGCGTCTCGTCGAAGATGCGAATGCTGTAGAGCTGTGCGTCCTGGGCCTTCTTGCGGATGATCCCCGCGCATGCCGTGCCGTGTCCGGAGCGATCCCCGGTATCGTGGCCGGTCACAATCGATCCGTTTGGTCCTTGCTCGAGACTCACGCCTCGGCACACGCCGCCGACCTTGGGGTGATCCGCGTCGATGCCGCTGTCCACGATCGCGACCTTGATGCCGCGGCCCGTAAGACTGTTGAAGTCGAGGGTGGGATCAGGGGGCATGTTCTCGTTGGGATGGTCTTGCGTCAACATCTTAGAATCCCTTGCGAACGGGGAGATCAAGTGTCATTGGGCAGCGTCACTGCTCGATAGCTGATTGCGAGGGTGCGGGCCGCCGGCCGGGTCTCGTTAGCATCTGGCGTGGTGGTTCCGACCACGGACGGGAGCGTTTGCGCTTCGTGACGCGCAGGGATGAATCCCTGCGCTGGGAATGCGGGAACCCCGCCTTCGGCGGGCTGAGCATGCGTTGGGCCGACTCAGTCTAGTGGTGCGACCTGCCTGGCATCGTCTGTCGGTGTGGATGGCAACGGGACGGGCATCCAGCCCGGCGCTGCCGGGTTTGGTGCATATGAGCGCGGCGGTTCTGCGCCGCGCGGGGTTCGGATCGGCGCCCGGCCGGGTCTCGTTAGCATCTGGCGTGGTGGTTCCGACCACGGACGGGAGCGTTTGCGCTTCGTGACGCGCAGGGATGAATCCCTGCGCTGGGAATGCGGGAACCCCGCC
>JASLMQ010000122.1 GCA_030746455.1 Candidatus Latescibacterota bacterium | reverse complement strand
GCCCTCCGAGGCCGCCAACCGCGCTTCCGAGAGGAAGCGAAAAATAAGGCAAAACCCTCTGCAAGTCAAGCGCAAAGGGGGATTTGCGGGTGCGCATGACCAGAGGCGGGGTCTCCCTGCTACCGCCGGTCGGACGGCTGTTCACGCAGTAGCAGCTCTCGCTCGTAGCATCGCATCAGGTCCGAGCGCGTGATCACGCCGGCCAGATGTCGGTCGGAGACCGAAGCGAACACGGGCAGGGTATCGGCATCCGCCGTGGTGAAATGGAGCAGGGCGTCGGCCAGGGAACTGTAGCTGAACAGCGCGGGGGGCGGATCTCCCATCACGTCCTCGGCGATCAGCAGGGGATACATCTCGTTCTCCAGCATCACCTCCCGCACATCGTGGAACCAGATCATGCCCAGGTAGTTCCTGTCCCTGTCGAGCACCGGAAAGTCGTGCAGGCTGCCATGCTGGATCAGGTTGGCGATTTCACCCATAGGGGTGTGTTCGCGGATGAAATCGTAGTCATGTCGGATGATTCTCGAAACAGGGGGATCTTCTCGAGAACCGAAAGGTCGCGGCCCCTGTGGATGTTCAGCCCCCTCCGCCTCAGCTTCAGGGTGTAGCTCGATTCCCGCTCGATCGAGCGCGCCACGACCATCGCGAGAATCGTGGAGAACATCAACGGCACGATCATGTGGTAGCTTCCGGTCATCTCGAAGATGATGAGCATCGCCGAAAGGGGGGCATGTGTCGTCGCGGCCACCATCGCCCCCATCCCCGCCAGGGCGAACGCGCCCGGTGGGCTCGCGACCCCGGGGAGCCAGGTGTCGGCCACGCGTCCGAACACCCCCCCAAGCGCGGCACCGCACAGCAGCGACGGCGCGAAGATGCCGCCCGATCCACCCGACCCGATACTGAGGGAGGTGGCCAGCAGCTTGAGCCCCAGCAGGGCCACCAGCAGACCCGCCGACATCTCGTTCCCCAGGGCGGCCTCCGTGATAGGGTAGCCCACACCAAGCACCTGGGGGAAACCCAGCGCGATTCCCCCGACCAGGGCCCCGCCCACCGCTGGCCTCAGCCATTCCGGGATCCAGGAGAGCCTGCCCTCGAAGAAGTCCTCCGAGACGTCCAGAAGCCGAATGAAGCCGACCCCGACGACCCCCGCGATCAGGGCCAGGGCGACGTACCATCCCAGCTCCGAGGCGGCGGTGTACTCGTAGTCGGGAACGTGGAACACGGGATCGTGGCCCAGGTAGACGTGGGCCACTACTGCTGATAGGACCGAGGCGATCACCACGGGCGTGAATGCCGCGACCGTGAAGTCGAAGAGGAAGATCTCGAGGGAGAAGAGCACGCCCGCGATCGGGGCATTGAAGATAGCCGAGATTCCGGCGGCTGAGCCGCAGGCGATCAGTGTCCGCAGGCTGGCTTCGGACACACGAAAGACCTGACCGAGGCTGGATCCCCACGCGGCCCCGATCTGGATGACCGGCCCCTCGCTGCCCGCAGATCCCCCGGACCCGAGTGTGAACCCGGAGGCCACGCTCTTGGCGAGGACCACCCGGGGCCGGATCACGCTCCCCCGCGTGATCATCGCATTGAGGACCTCCGATACCCCGGGGCCCTTGGCCTCTCCGGCATAGTACCGGATCAGAAGCCCGGCGACCAACCCGCCCGCTGCCGGTATCACGGGAAGCAGGAACCAGACTCCCAGCGTGCTCGTTCCCTGCACGACGATCACGTCGTACAGGGCCTCCAGCAAGGTGCGGTAGACCACGGCCAGAAACCCCGTGCTCACCCCGATGACCATCGCCAGGGCGATGAGGAAGTGCTGTTCGGTGAGGCTCAGCTTCTGAAAGTACCGAAGCACCCGGACCTGAAGACGCCTCGTTCGGCGCCGAAACGGCCCCAGGGCAGCTCCCACGGAAACGTCCAAGCCGGACCTCTTTCGAGACGGGATTTTGTGTATATTACGGAACCGGTCGCTGGGCCAGGAGTCCCTTGATGAAGTCGCTTCGCAGCTGAGCCCGAGCAATTGTGGTCGAGGGCAAGGCCTTCGAGCGAGGCGCATCCCCTGGATTCGTCGAGCGAGCGTAACACAGCCGTCGGCCGCAAGGGCCGGGCACAAGCCGAATCGGACTTTTACAGCGGGCTCCTAAGGAGTGGAAGTATAGCGGCAGGCCCTCGGAGCTGTCAAGGTCAAACCTGGTACACCGTTCAGGGAGAGTATCGAATGCGCGCACGAGAAGACTCGAACCACGCACGCCGTTTTACAGCCATCATCACCCTCGCCATAGGTCTCTGCTCGCCGGGCCTCAGCCCGGCCCCAGCGGCGGCGCCGACTCAGCTGGATTCGGTCTACGCTCTGGCGCTCGAAAGCGGCGAGCCAGACGTGCTGCGCCAGGCCATTTTGGCGATGGCTGAAGCCCTGCCGGGGGCGACCTTCAAGGCCGAGCTGCACAGACGCATCGGAGAGCTCCACATCGCCCTGGAGGAGGCCGATCAGGCCATCGAGCACCTCGAGGCGACCCTGGCATCGGACTCCACCGATGTGCAGGGGCACTACCTGCTGGCGCGTGCGCTCCAGCTGCTCGGAAACACCTCCGGGGCCAGAAAGGAGGCCGACGTGGCGATCCGCCACGATCCGACCTTCGCCCCCGCCTACCTCCTGCTCGCACAGTCATACGAGAAGGCCGACAACACGCAGGCGGCATTGACGTACTACAAGCATTACCTGGAACAGCGTCCCGGAAGCCAGACGGCGGCCTACGAGTTTACCCTGGAGCTCCTGAAGCAGGGGCGTCACAAGGACGTAGAGGAGCTGTCATTCCGCATGTCCGACGTACGAGGTCTGCCCCTCTACGCTCAGGCGCTGCTCAAGAACAACGACTACGAGGGGGCCCTCGACATCTTCCGGCGCTACATCAAGACGCGTCCGAGGGACATCCAGGATCTCTACGAAGACATCTCGCGTGTCGGTCTCAAACGGGAGGTACGTGCCTATCAGTCCACGACCCCCAAGACTCGTGTGGCCTTCCTCAGGCGCTTCTGGCTGGGGAAGGATCCATTCAAGACATCAGGCGGGGCCATGCGCCGCGCGGAGCACTACCGCAGGGTCTGGCATGCCCTCACCTTCTTCGGCGAAACGAAGAAGCCCTGGGACCGTCGGGGGGACGTCTACATCCGCTACGGGGAGCCGGACTACAAGTCGTTCTCGAATCTGCCCAATGCCAGTGTGCCCCTGGATGTCCAGCGAATCCAGGAGGTCATGGCCCACCAGCTCTACGGGGAACAGGGCCTCGAGGTCAGCTTTGCCGGTCCCGTCTTCCCCATCCAGACCAT
>JASLMQ010000121.1 GCA_030746455.1 Candidatus Latescibacterota bacterium | reverse complement strand
CGAAGCCGTGACCTCATGCTCTTTCCGGGGTCGGGCCTCTTCCGGCGAAGGGCTCGACGAGACAGGGCCGGACAGGCACCAGATGCCTCCGGCCGGAGCACAGAGGATTCCACTCCGGGATGGATCATGGCTGCCGAAATCGTGGAGACCTCTCGGATCTTCGCCAGAACCGCTGCCGCCATCGAAAGGGGATGGATCGCGGAGATGGGTGAGCACCTGTGCCGGGCATCCTACCGCGATCCCCATTGGAATCCACGGTCCGGCCGCGTTCTTGTCACCGAGACGCTCACGCTCTACGGTCTCCAGGTTCAGCAGCGCAGGGTACCCTACCGGCGGGTGAACCCGACCGAGGCAACCGACATCTTTATACGCGAGGCCCTGGTCAACGACACCCTGCGCGCCCGACACCCATTCCTGTTGCACAACCGCCAGGTCCGCGCAAGGGTCGAAACCTGGCAGATGGCATCCCGCCCGCATCGCGACCTCGACCTGGACCAGGCGGTCCACCGGTTCTACGCGGAGCGACTGGAGGACGTTTCCTCGGTCCACGACCTCAACCGACATGTTCGCCGGGACAAGGACGAGACCCGGGACCTTCTTTTAATGAAGGAGACCGACCTCACCGGGGATGAGGACTTCGAGCTCGACCGGGACGCCTTCCCGGATCATCTGAGTGTCGACGGGGAACGGCTTGTTCTGTCCTACGCCTACAGGCCCGGGCAGGATGAAGACGGGGTTACCCTGAAGTTGCCTTTCAAGCTCGTCCACTTCGTGCGGCCGGAGGTTCTGGAGTGGTTGGTGCCGGGGCTGCTTCAGGAGAAGATCACCCATCTCCTGCGAGGACTCCCAAAGGGCAAGCGCAAGCAGTTCGTGCCTGTTCCGGAGACGGCGCGCGAGATCGCGACCTCCCTGCGCCCAACTCACGGTTCTCTACTGGCGTCTCTTGAAGCGCACCTTCTCGAGCGGTACGGGATGGAGGTACAGCGATCCGATTGGCGGCAAGACGACGTGCCCGAGCATCTCCGCATTCGGATCGAGGTGCAGGGCAACGACGGACAACTCGCCGCCGCAGGACGCGATCTCGAGGCCCTTGTCGACGGACTGAACGAACGCGAGCCACCGGCGGAATCCAGGGCGTGGCGCACAGCGGCAAGCGAGTGGGAGCGCGACGATCTGACCGACTGGAACTTCGGGGACCCACCTGAACGTGTGGAGGTCACCGCCGTGGGTGGGCTGCCGGTCTACGGCCATCCGGGACTCAAGGCTGAAGGCGACCGAGTCCACCTGCGCCTGTTTGCCACGGCTGGAGAGTCCGAAGCCGAGAGCCGGACGGGCTTGATCAGGTTCGGAGAGCTCCGGTTGCGCAGGGAGATGAAAGCCCTGAGGGGTGAGCTTCGCGAGCTCGGCAGGATCGAGGGAATCGCCTACTACCAGCAGGGGGCCGAAGGGTTGCTGGAGTCCGCCTATGCCCATCTGGTTGCCCACCTGTTCGAGGTCGACGACGTGTTGCCCCTCACGCAGGACCGCTTTGAGCAGCTGCTCGATCAGGCTCGGGATCGGCTGCAGGGGCTCGTGCCCCGTTTCCTGAACCTGATGGGTGCCATTCTGGGGTGCTACGCGGAGGCGAGGTCGGTCCCCTCGCCCTATCCCGACATGGAGTCCGATCTGACACGTCTCGTTCCCCCCGATTTCCTGTCCCAGATCCCGTTCCGACACCTGTCTCGGCTGGCGCGATACCTCAAGGCCGTGCACCTGCGTGCCGAACGCGCGAGGCTGAGCCCGGGGAGTGACAGGCGCAAGCTCGAGCAGGTTCAGCCCTTCCAGGACGAGCTGGACAGGTTGCACCAGCCGGAGGATCCGCCCCGGTCGCAGCAACGTCGGCGAATCGACGAATTCCGTTGGATGCTCGAGGAATACCGCGTTTCCGTCTTCGCCCAGGAGTTGGGCACGGCCCATCCGGTTTCCGCCAAGCGATTGAACGCCAAGCTGGACGAAATCCGTCAACCCGCATGACCGGTCCATCGGATCCCATCCCGGGACACCCAACACGAGGCCTTCTTGCCACACCGAGGTGAACCCTATGAGCTCCGGCCCCCGCCGTCCAAACATCCTCTGGCTCTCGCTTGAGGACACAACGCCACGCTTCGGCTGCTATGGCGATCCCATTGCCCGCACCCCGAACATCGACAGGCTCGCGGCCGGGGGCTGCCGGTGTCCCAATGCCTTCTCCACCGCCGGCGTGTGCGCGCCCAGCCGCTCGGCCATCATCACCGGGATGTACCAGACATCCATCGGCACACACCATATGAGGACCACCCACACCAACGACCATGCCCCCCAGATGCCCACCCCCTACTCGGCCGTGCTGCCTCACTACGTCAAGACCTTCACAGAGTACCTCCGCGCGGCGGGCTACTACTGCTCCAACAACCAGAAGACCGATTACCAGTTCACGCCTCCGATCACCGCATGGGATGACTGCAGTGGGAAGGGGCACTGGCGAGACCGATCGGGCGATCAGCCCTTCTTCGCGGTCTTCAACCCCACGTTCACACACGAGAGCGGCATGTGGCCCAAAGAGGACCGTCCGCTGGTCACCGACCCCGACCAGGTCATCCTTCCGCCCTATCTCCCAGATACACCGAAGGCGCGCGAGGCCCTCGCACGCCAGTACGACAACATCGCCCGCGACGACGACCGCGTCGGCGAGATCCTGGACCAGCTCGAAGAAGACGGCCTGCTCGAGAACACGATCGTCTTCCTCTGGAGCGACCACGGCGAGGGCCTGCCCCGCGGGAAGCGCTGGCCCTACGACGCCGGCATCCGGATCCCGCTCATCGTGCGATGGCCGGGAGAACTCGAACCCGGAAGCGTCTGCGAGGACCTGATCAGCCTGGTCGACCTCGGTCCAACGGTCCTCTCCCTTGCTGGTATCCGGCGGCCGATGCACCTGCAGGGCCAGCCCTTCCTGGGGCCCGACGCGGAACCGCGCGACTACATCTACGCGGCCCGTGACCGGCACGACGAATCCTACGACATGGTCCGAGCCGTACGCGATCGCCGTTTCAAGTACATCCGGAACTACTATCCGGAGAAGCCCTATCTCCTGTGGATCCCCTACCGCAACCGACACCCCGTGATGCAGGAGATGTGGCGTCTCCACCTCGAGGACAAGCTTGAGGGCCCGCAGCGCCTGATGTTCCAGGCTCCGCGTCCCGTCGAGGAGCTGTACGACCTGGAGAGCGACCCCTACGAGATCCACAACCTCGCCGACAACCCGATCCACAGCCCGGTGCTCGAGCGAATGCGTGAAACCCTCGAGGCCTGGCGCGTAGAGACCGACGATATGGGCAATGTCGACGAGGACGAAATGGTGTCCCGCATGTGGCCGGGAGGCGCTCAGCCCCGGACAGGCGCTCCCGCCTTCGTCCCGATCACGACCGATTCGCCAGGGACCGATGCGTCTCCCGAAGGGGGGCGATTCGCCTCACCGCTACTGCTCCAGATGTACTGCTGCACCCATGGGGCCTCCATCGCCTACACCACAGAGGCAGGCAACGATCCCCACTGGTTGCTGTATTCGGACCCACTCCCTCTCCCGAAAGGGGAAACCAAGGTGCGCGCGAAGGCCATCCGCATCGGCTACGCGGAGAGCGAGGAGCGCGTGGCCACCTTCATCGTCGACTGACCTCGGCATATCTGGATTGTCCTATGGATGCGAAGTCCCTGGTTGGGCCGGCGGCGGACCTCCTGCGGCGCCGCATGGGTGTTGTGATTCCCGTCTACCTCCCGGACACCGTCGACAGGACGGTCGGTGAATCGCTTCTTCGCGACACCGTGGCCGCCTACTGCGCGCTGGTCGACGATCCCTCAACCGTCTGCCTGACCGTGGACGGCGAGGCCTTCGGCGCGGACGTTGTAGCTTGCCTCGCTCGGGAGGCCGGCATCTCGACGAGCGTCAGCGACCGAAACCTGGGCAAGCTCCAGACCGTCACCCACGGCATGCGCCACCTCCCCGCCCGTGGATCACTCGACTACCTCGCTGTCGTCGATCAGGATGGCGACCACTTCGCCAACGAGCTCCTCAACCTCGTCAGGGCGGCGAACCACATCTCTCAGACGCTCTCGACCGATCGGATCCTGGTCCTGGGCAGGCGGATCTCCCGCCATCGGCCGATGGGCTTGCCCCGCGGCGAGATCGAAGAGCTTTGCGACCGCGTGTTGCTCGACGCCCTGACCTACAATGCGGCGGTGAAGCAAGAGCCGCTGCGCATGGAGTACGCCTTCATTCAGGAGGAGTTCCCGGACTTTCATTCCGGATACAAGCTGTTCAGCTCCCAAACGGCGGAGGCGGTGTTCCACAGCGAACAGCGGACGATGGGGACCTCCGACGTCTGCTACTATCGCCACGCCGGTGAGGCCGTGATGGCCGTCGAGGCGATGGAGGACGGCGCCTATCTTGGCGTCGTCAACCGGACCACCTTCAACGAGCAGCCGATCTCGACCTTTGGTCAGCTCAACCGGATCGAGCTCGCCGCCGACAAGATCATCTGGCCCTGCAGGCGGCTGTCCATTCCATCGCCCTTCGTGGTCCAGTGGATGGGCAACCACATCCCGCGGCTCCTGCTCGGCACATTGGCTCCCGAAGGTAAGGAGGAGCTGGAGCGCATTCGCGAGCGAGTGATCGCATCGCTCCAGGACGATGGCCCGTTCGATGCAGGCCCCGTGTTTCATCCGCTGTTTGTCTGACAGGCCCACCTGAACGTGCAAGGAGTCGCGCCCCAATGTGGTTGGATGCCCTGACCGCTGTCGTCGCCCTGCCTCGATCGAAACGTAGAGCGGCCCTCGACGAGCTCTGCGAGTCGAATCGGGATGAATCCCCTGAGGATTGGAACACGGCCTTTGGACGCGAAAGCCTCTATGACGCCTGGTCGCAAACGCCCCCCATGTTGAGTCTCTACGCGGCCAACCACGGTGTGCTCCGCCCATTCCTCGATTCGAGAAGGGATTGCCACATCGTCGAGATCGGGGGAGGCAACGGGGCACTTTGGGGCGGCTTCTTCGGGCCGGAGGCGCGCGGCAGCTTCACCCTGATCGATCCCGTCCAGGACGCCCACCGGGCCGTCGCCACACGGTTGCCCGAGGGGATCGAGTTCCATTCCCGGGTCACCCCGGTCGAGCAGGCCGAGATGCCAGGCGGGGACGTTGTGGTCTGCAGCCTGATGCTCCATCACGTCGCGGGTCTGGATGCCGAGCAGCGCTATGCGTATGGGCTCACGGGTCCGGGCAAGCACGAGATCCTGCAGCGGATCCTGGCATCCATACAGCCGCAGGACGGCATCTGCATTCTCAACGAGTCCGACGTCTACACCGAGATCGACCTGCCCCCCGACGGTCCGATACTCATCGACCGACTGATCGACTCCTACGTGACCCGCGCGGGGCTGGCCGTCGCGCAGGCGCTCGAGTCCGCCGACCTCGATCCGTCGCTCCGGCGCCGACTGAAGGCCGTGCTCCTCCACTGGTGTCTGGACCAGGTGGAACGCGCGGGGACCTGCTCTCGCGCCGATCGGGACGTCTACGAGCTGGATACGCCCAGGTGGAGGACAACGCTGGAGCGCGCAGGTGCTCAGCTGATCAGCCATCGGTTCACCGACGACTGGCACCTGTTCCATCAATGGGTCTTCAGAAGCCCGGGCCAGTAGCTCGCCGCACACCAGAGGAGTAGACATGGCATCACGCACGACCTCGACGAGCAGGCCGCCCAACGTCGTCCTGGTCCTCACCGACGACCAGGGCTATGGCGATCTGGGGTGCACCGGGAACCCGTGGATCCAGACCCCGTGCATCGACCGCTTCCACGGGGAATCGGTGCGCTTCACGGACTTCCACGTGTCGCCCCTGTGCACGCCCACGCGCGGCGCCCTGATGACCGGCCACAATCCGCTGAGGAATGGCGCGTGGGCCACGTGCTGGGGCAGATCGATCCTCCGCCGTGACGAGGTGACCCTGGCGAACGTGTTCGAGAACAGCGGTTACGCCACCGGCATGTTCGGCAAGTGGCACCTCGGCGACAACTATCCCTACCGTCCTCAGGATCGCGGCTTCCAGTCCGTTGTGGCCCACCGCGGCGGAGGCGTGGGGCAAACACCGGACTTCTGGGGCAACAACTACTTCAACGACACCTACTTCCACAATGGCTCGCCCGTCCCCCACACGGGCTACTGCACCGACATCTGGTTCGATGAGGCCATGCGGTTCATCGAGTCCAACCGCGATCGGCCCTTCTTCTGCTACCTGGCTACCAATGCCCCCCACTCGCCGTATCTCGTCGAAGATCGCTACAAGGCGCCCTACGGGGCCATCGACGACATCCCGGAGCCGGCCTTCTACGGGATGATCACCAACATCGACGAGAACATGGGTCGGCTCGAGGCCCGGCTGGCGGAGCTGGGCCTCCGGGACGACACGCTGCTGATCTTCATGACCGACAACGGCTCCTCGGGCGGCTGGCGGCCCACCTCCGGCAAGGGCTTCAATGCCGGCATGCGCGGCATCAAGGGGTCGTTCTACGACGGCGGACACCGCGTGCCCTTCATGGTCCGCTGGCCCGCAGCCGGCATTGAGGGAGGCAGAGATGTCAGCGATCTGGTCACGCACATGGACCTCGTGCCCACCTTCATCGACCTGTTCGGGCTCGCCCCCCCCGAAGGCGTCGGGTTTGACGGCCTCAGCGTAGCTCCGCTCCTCAGGGGCCAGCCGCAGACCCTTCCGGACCGCACCATCTTCGTCCAGAACCGCCAGAGCACCGAGATCCCCGAGAAATGGGAGAACGCCGTCATCACTCAACGATGGAGACTGGTCGGTGGTGAGGAGCTCTACGACATCGTTACCGATCCCGGGCAGGAGAACGACGTTTCGGACCTCCATCCCGAAGTGGTCTCGCGCCTCAGAGACGCCCACGAGGCCTGGTGGGACGAGATATCTCCTCAGCTCAACCGCTACTGCCCGATCAGCTTGGGGAACGACGCCGAGAATCCCACGCGACTGGACGCGATGGACGTGATGGGCGATGTCGCCTGGAACCAGGTCCACATCGCCACGGCCCAGAGAAGCACCGGCCGGTGGACCGTCGATGTGGAGCGCACAGGGAAATACAGCGTCTCTCTGCGTCGATGGCCCGAGGAGCTTGGGCTCTCCATCGGGGCCTCCCTCTCCCGAGAGGATGCGGCAGACCTCGCCCCCTACGGCGGCACACCCATCGCATGTCGTTCCATCCATCCGTCGCGTGCCCGGCTGTCCCTCTTCGGCCGCGAAGAGACCTGCCCCGTCGAATGCGGCGCAGCGCGGACGACCTTTCACCTCGAGCTCGAAGAGACCGGGGTCACCGAGCTCGAAGCCTGGTTCGATGCCGAAGACGGCGAGACCCAGGGCGCCTACTACGTCTACGTCGAACGCCTCGAGTAGCACCTGCGCCCGGAAAGGACCCTCAGATGTCAAAACCGTATCGTCCATCACGGCAGCATATAGCCTTCTTCGTCGCCCTCGCGCTCGCCGCCGTCTGGTTCCTGCCCTCGTGTCGCGATGCCGGTCCGCTCAAGAAGGAGTACAAGATGACCGTCAACGTGGGCCCGAACTACTACTGGGGGATGGGAGCCACCCGTTTCGCGGATCTGGTGCGGAAGAAGACGGACGGGCGGATCAACATCACCCCCTACTTCGGCAGTGCGCTCCTCAAGGGCGCTCAGCTCAAGTCGCCTCAGATGGTGGCCAGAGGGGTGATCGACTGCGCATACGAGTCCACCATCAACAGCTCCCCCGTGATCCCGGAGATGAACATCTTCTCGCTCCCCTTCTTCGTCAACACCTTCGAAAACCTCGACAGGCTCGAGAGCGGCGAAACCGGGAAGGCGATCTTCGCGGCAATGGACAGGAAGGGCTTGGTCGGCCTCGCGTGGGCGGAGAACGGGTTCAGGCAGATCACCAACGGGAAGCAGGCGATCAGTGCCCCGGAGGACCTGGTTGGGCTCAGGGTCCGCGTGGTCGGCAGTCCGATCTTCGTGGATACCTTCAGGCGGCTAGGAGCCGATCCGGTCAACATGAACTGGGGAGACGCCCAGACCGCATTCCAGCAGGGGGTCGTCGACGGCCAGGAGAACCCGGTAGGCATCCTTCTGCCGGCGCAGATCTGGCAGTACCATCGCTACGCCACACTGTGGAACTACGTGGTGGACCCTGTCATCGTCTACTGGGGAAAGACGCAGTGGAAGGCCTTCCCCGCAGACGTCCAGCGCGCGATCCTCGAATCCGCCGAGGAGTCGGCACGGTTCGAGAAGGCCCTCTGTCGCGCGGGGCTTGACGGCGAAAAGTCGCTGAGGGTTCTCAGGGAGGAGTTCGGCCACGACATTGAGATCCCCGACCCCATTGCACACATGGAGGGCAAAGGGGTGGCGGTTACCACCCTGTCCGAGGAGGCCCGAACCGCCTTCAGGAAGATCGTCCAGCCCGTGTACGACGAGTGGATCCCGCGCATCGGCGAGGACGTCTACCACAAGGCCCTCCGCGATATGGACTTGTAGGTGCGTCCTCGTAACTCGGAGCTGTTCACTCTCAGACAGAGCCCAGGCCTCCTCCCATCTAGATAGAGGCCCAGAAGTATCTTGAGTTCCAGGTGAAGGCAAGGTAGCTATCAGCTATCAGCATTCAGCCGGAACCGGCGCGTGGCGCACCATCGCGCGCCTGTATGGAAGTCACCTTCTGGCGCACGCATTTCTGGTTCGGCTGACAGCTGAACGCTGAAGGCTGCCTCACCTCTTCAGGGCCTGCTGCCAAGACCGAAGCGTGCCCCTCCCTTCAAGGTAGTCGCGAACCGTGAACCAACCCCAACGCCCCATCCGCATCGACCACTGGATCGTCGCCATTCTCCTGTTCGCGATGGCGGCCATTGCCTTCCTCAACGTGGTCAGCCGCTACCTCTTCCACTTCTCCTTTGCCGCAACCGAAGAGATCACCATCAATCTCTTCGTCTGGATCACCGTGATCGGCTCGGGCATCGCCTTCGAGCGCGGCGGGCAGCTCGGTATGGTCACGCTCTACAACACCTTCCCCGACAGGTACAAGAGGTGGGCCGTGGTCCTGAGCGCCTTGCTCAGCGCCTTCCTGTTCGTCCTGGTCGACCTTTTCACGATTCAGGCCATATACGACGAGCTCGCCGTCTTTGGCGCGTCCTCGGCCGCGCTCGGTATACCCGTCTGGATCTACTACGTCGGGGTGCCCGTGTTTTCGGTCTTCGTCTTCCAGGGCATTTTCCGACACGCGACCGCTCAGCTTCGTGAACTCGACCCCGGAGGCCGCGGCTGATGGAGATCCTCGTCATCTCCATATCGTTCCTTGCCCTGATGGCCGTGGGCATTCCCATCGGCACCGCCCTGGGCATCGCGGCCATCATCACCGTCTACCAGTTCGATCTGGGCATCGGGATGCTCGGGATCAATTTCTCCACGGGCATCGCCTCCTTCCCATTGCTCGCCATTCCCTTCTTCGTGCTCGCCGGCGTTACCATGGAGCGCGCTGGACTCGCAGCTACCATCGCCCGGTTCTTCGAGCTTCTCGTCGGCCGAGCTGTGGGCGGGCTTGCCATCGTCGCTGTGCTCACCTGCATGTTCTGGGGGGCGCTTTCCGGCTCTGGCCCGGCCACGACGGCTGCAGTCGGCCTCATCCTCGTCGCACCCATGGTCCGGCACGGGTACGACCGGGACTTCGCCGGAGCCACCATCGCGAACTCGGCCGATCTCTCGATCATCATACCGCCCAGCATCGCCTTCATCATCTATGGCAGCATCACGAGCGTGTCGGTCAGCGCCCTCTTCGTCGCCGGGATCGTCCCGGGTATTCTCACCGGGGCCGGCACCGTCCTCGTGGCCTACCTGGTATCGAGGTCACGCGGTTACCGGGGCATCGAGGCGCGGGGGAGTTCCAGGAAAATCCTCGCGGCGCTCAAAGATTCGATCTGGGCACTGCTGTCCCCGGTCATCATCCTTGGCGGCATCTACACGGGGATCTTCACACCCACGGAGGCCGCCGTCGTCTCCGTGTTCTACAGCCTGTTCGTCGCCGGTGTGGTCTACAGGTCCCTGTCGTGGCGGGGTTTCGTGTCCATCCTCGTCGACGCCAGCGTAACGAGCTCGGTCATCATGTTCATCGTGGTCTTCGCGGGCATCTTCACATGGGCTGCCTCGGTCATCGGCGTGATCGATGCTGCTGCGAGGTTCATCATCGCCATCGCCCCAAACGCCGTCACGATGATCATTCTCGTCAACCTTCTGCTGCTCGCGCTTGGAATGGTCCTCGATGCCATATCGATCTGCTATCTGATTATGCCCCTGCTCATCCCGGTGTTGGCCGCTTTTCAGATTGATCCGCTCTGGTATGGCGTTATATTCATCTCGGCCCTCGCCATTGGCCAGGCGACGCCACCTGTTGGCGTCAACCTCTTCACCGCCGCCAACCTCATCAAGGGGAACGTCGACGGCGTTGCCCGGCAGGCCGTTCCCTACGTGCTGATGGATGTCGTCGTGCTCATCGTCCTCTCGCTCGTGCCGGCCCTCGTCCTGTATCTGCCTCAGAAAGCAGGGCTCCACGCGCCATAGGGTGACAGAGGATCCTCGATGCCCCGCGAAGAGAAGGTCGACCGCCGGACGGTCGCCATCCACTGTGCGAAGTGTCGAACGCTGCTCTACAGATACCGAAAGGGCGGACACGGTGGCCTGGTGAAGT
>JASLMQ010000120.1 GCA_030746455.1 Candidatus Latescibacterota bacterium | reverse complement strand
AATCAATATAGAGCACGCAGACGTGAGCTACAAGCGCGAGATCAGGGCAGGGATTCTGCGCAGCACCGGACACGCCCTCACCCACGTGAAAGGGGGCCGCGAAATGCATTCGCGGCCCCCTCTGCGGGTTTAGATCTCATCGGTACAACGTCAGTTCGCCGTCACCGACCCGGCAAGCATCTTCTTGTTGTGACTCAGGATCGCCATCTGGATCCGGCTCATCAGGCTGTGGGGCGCGGTCCGGCCACAGGGCCCGTCTCCCTTGACGTCCGGCTGGCAGAAGCGGAGGCACTTGACCGACTGGCTCCGCGTCATCGGGCATCCGAGATGGGTGTAGGGCTTGATGTGCCTGCGGTTTCGCATCTTCTTTATCCTCTTCACGAGCGACCCCTCTCACTGGGTTTCGTCGGTTCTTTCACAGGATCAGCCACGTTCGCTGATCGTTCCGCTGCAACGGACGAACGGCTGTCACACGGAGATAAGCAATCTTAATGTGTTTCGCCGTACCTGTCAAGGGTGCCTTAACAAAACCGGGGGCAGACCAGCCCTCAGCACCCCCCCGTTCCGGAAATCGCGTCGATCATCTCCATCGTCTTCACCGCATCGTCGAGCGTGCAGGCGGGGTATGGGAACGACCTGTCCTCGCGAACACACCGTACAAAGGTCTCATGCTGGCGGTAGAAGCCTGGTTTGTACTGTCTGTCGATCTCGTCCCATTCCAGCGTTTCCGGCTCCTCACCGCAGCGCCTGAGGGTTGCGGCGGCCCCCAGCGCGGAGGTGAAGGTCGCGCCGACGCTTCGCGCCTCCACTCGATGGCCGCCTGGCGCGTACCAGTCCATCAGGGCACGTCCCATTGCCCCGCCCTCGAATCGAAGCACGGCCGAGCAGCAGTCTGGCATCGGGCCTTCCACGGTGTGCTGCGTAGCAGCGATGTCCGCGATGTCGCCACCGTAGAATCGAAGCAGGTCCAGCGCGTGGATGCCGTTCGCCGCGCTCCAGCGGCGGAGGACCTCATCCGGGAATTTCGGGTTGATCCGAACCCGGTTCAGGTCTTCGTGCGCCTCGACCGTTACGCTCTGGATGGGACCGGCCTCGAGCAGCAGCTCCCTGCCGCTCGACAAGTTGGAATAGAAGCGCCGGTTCACGCCCACCATCGCCGGGGTGTTGTGCCTCCGCGCCAGCTCTGCGAGTCCCCGCGTCTGCGAGGTGTACAGGCCAGGCGGCTTCTCCAGGAAGGTCGGGATGCCCGCGGCGAGGAATGCACCCGCAACCGCGGCCACCTCCGGCACGCTCACCAGTACGAAGGCCGCGTCGGGCCGTTCCCCCTCCAGCAGGTCGGCGCAGTCCCCCAGTCGCGTGGGGATTTCGAACCGATCCCCGGTCTCCTCCAGTGCCTTCGGGTCCCTGTCGACCAGGGCGCAGACGTCCACCCCGGGCAGATCGCGAAGGACCGCCAGATGCAGCTGTGCGATATGTCCCCCGCCGATCACGGCGGCTCTGAGGGTGTCATTCTTGCTCATGGGCACTCACCTGGGGTCTCAGAGCAGTAACGAAGGATCTCAGTATTGGCTCGATGCAGTCGGTCCCCACACGCGGTTGATGCGGTTCTGTCTGCCGATTCACAGCCTAGCTCAAAACCCGGTGGACCAGCTCCCCCACGCTCAGGCGGGCCAGCTGACGGTCTTCGTAGAGCTCCACCAGTCCCCGGTCGTCGAGCAGATCCGGCCGGCTCCTCAGTCGTTCGGCCTCCCCACCGCCTCCAGGCTCCACGCCGCCATCCCTCGCGCCTGAGCGTTGGGATCGTCCAGCGCGGAAGCCATGGCCCCCACCAGGTCGGGGATATAGTCCCTGCACGCAGGGAACAGACGCCCGATCGCCCAGAGCGTCCCGGGACGGAAGTGCTCCAGGTCCTCCTCCTCCATCTCCACGAGCAGGTGGGACACGATCGGCACGAAGTCGGACAGCATCTCAGGCCGTCGGCTCACCACTTCGGCCATCGCCTCCGGGGCGCGCCAGCAGATCCCACCCGACTCCTCGGTGATCAGCCAGAACAGCCGTCGTACGTGCTGCCGCACGGCCTCGACATCTGTGTCGGCGAGGCGGTCGCATGCCAAGCCCATGGCCTCCACGGCACGCCACGAAACCAGCGGATCCCGATCGAAGGTCAGCGAAACCAGGCTCCCCAGGCTTCGCCGTCTCCGCATGGCCAGTTCGGCGATCTCCTCGAGATCCCCTCTGGTGAGGAGGTCGTACAACGTATCCTTGAGTGGCATCTCCCGAATTCAGTTCAAGGCTATTCTCGCCGACCCGAAGCCAGGTTGAGCCGGTTCGACAGCTCGTTCATAGCATGCTGGTTTCTGCGGTGAAAGTGGTCTCGCCCGATGTAGTCCATGCATCCCGTGCGCTCCAGCACGTCCCTGAGCTGCTTCTTGGCACGGGTGAAGTGCACGTCCACCCCGATATCACGAAGGCGCTCGACCAGGTCGCGCAGGATCTGCTCCCCCGTGGCATCGATCTGGTTGATCCCGCCGGCGTCGACGACCAGATACCGCAGTTCCGTGAACTGCGACACGATCTCCACAACCTTGTCCTCGAAGTAGCTGCTGTCGCCGAAGTAGAGCCGG
>JASLMQ010000119.1 GCA_030746455.1 Candidatus Latescibacterota bacterium | reverse complement strand
AGAGCAGATCGTCCACCGCGGCCATCACCGTCCCGCGGCCCTCCAGCAATACGACGAGCTCCGCGAGGGCGTGCAGATCGCCCGCGCTCTGTTTGACGCCGACGACGCCCTCCACCTCCGTCACGATCCGGGTGAGCAGCTCCGGCGAGGCGTAGCACCAGGGGACCACGTTGTAGATGAGTATCGGTAACGTCAGCTCCGCCGCGATCTCGGCATAGTAGTCATACATCTCCTGGTCGCTCGAGGCGAACAGGTAGTGCACCGGTGTGATCTGCAGGCCCGAGACGTCGCGCTCCAGGAGCGTGCGGCCGCGTACCTTGGCCTGCTGAGTGGAGTCCACGATGATGCCGCCGATCACGGGGACGCGTTCGTCGGCCTCACGGACCGCGATTTCGGCCAGTGCCCACGCCTCTTCATCGGCGAGCGTCTGTCCCTCGCCGGTGCTCCCACCCACTGCCAGACCGTGGACCCCGGTCTCGACAAGAAACTGCACCTCTTCCCGGAACGCGGCGATGTCGACCGTTCCGTCTGCGTTGAACGGCGTAACCATCGGCGGCACGATCCCCTTGAACCGCTCAGCCATTTCCAACCTCCTACCCCCAGAGAGCCGACGCTAGGGTAAGAACCGAGGGTGCCTCACCTCGAAACAGCACACCTGTCCATCGCTGGCTCCCACCAGGATCCGGTTCCCGATGACGCTGGGCGGTGCCGAGATCGGTGAACCGAATCCCCATCGCCCCCCGACCCTCCCGGTCTCCGCATCCAGCAGGTAGAGATACCCGTCGTTCGCCCCGACCATGACCCAGGCGTTGGCGACAGTTGGTCCCCCGGTCGCCGAACGCGCCCGTCGCCGGTATGGGGCCACGTCGAAGATCTCCACGCCGACCCGCCGACACCACAGGCTCCGGCCGGATGATGCCCGGAGAGCCAGCACCTCGCCCGATGGCGTGGTTAGGGCGACGGTCTGACCGTCGGTGCCCAATCCCGAGACATGCGGTTCGGCCGTCACCCGCCGACGCCATCGTTCATTGCCGGTCCGGAGGTCGACAGAGGCAACGACCCCCGGATCCGTGCCGGTGACAAGCCGGCCCTGGGTCACAACCGGGTTGGGATAGGTGTACTCAAGGGCCATTCGGCGGCGCCAGAGCATCCGGCCCGTGGCGGGATCCAGGGCCACGAGTCCATATCGCTGCAAGAAGAGAATGAACCGTCCCTCGGCCGCGATAGGCCCGGCGAAGCAGGGCCACGAATCCGGCCAATCCGTGTTCCCCCAGCCTGACGGATCGACGTACCAGAGCCGCTTCCCCGACCCCAGCGCATAGCCTCCGTATCCCGATTTGCCCCCTGCACACACGACATCCCCGGAGATGGCCGGGGAGGCGTAGATCCACCTGTCAGGATATCCCGGGAAATCGGCCCGCCAGACCTTCCTTCCCCGTCGCAGATCGAACGCCACCGACCGTCCGGTCACCGAAACCGCGACACCCACGTCGCCTACCACCGCCACCGAGTTCTTTACCGACGCGTCGGTCCGGACTCGCCAGAGGGTCCGCCCCGAGTCCAGATCGAGACACGCCACGCCCTGGGCTCCGCCTCCTGTCTCATCGCACAACGCCACAAGGACGCGTCCCTCGACAACGGCAGGAGCGGCGCGCCGGATCTCCCCATCCAGCTCTCGATGCCAGAGCAGACGCAGCGGCCCCCGTTCTCGCCTCGTGGCCTTCGGAACGACCGGTGCCCTGGATTGCCGTCGTCCCGTCACCGCGACGCACGTCGAGCTCAGCCGCCCGCGCTCGAAGGCAGATCGTCGAAAGCCCCGCGGGCTCGTGTCGATGCCCCCGAAGGGAAAGGGCGGTGCACCGAAGGCGCACACCCCCGCGTGCGTGTAGGCCTTCGAGGCGTGATAGTGCCCGAAGTAGACCGCGATCACACCGTGGCCCGCCAGCGCCTCCAGAAACCGCCTCGGGGGAGGCAGGTGCGTGAAAACCACGGTCTCGCGTCCACTGTGGGCTTCCAGGTCCGCCATCAGCCAGCGCGCCTTGGCCCGTCGCTCGGAGGGTGCGAACCACGCGTCTTCGTTCGGATAGATCACGAAGTGGCGTCCACCCCAGTCGAAGCTGTAGTGCGTCGGCCCCAGGACCGCCTCGTAGTTGCGCGTGCACGGGTCATCCTCTGCCTGGCCGAGCGCCCGACGTTCCTCGAGCCCGTCGTGCCCGCCGTACACGTGGAAGACCGGGCAGGGGGCCGCCTCCATCGCCCGCCGGTAGGCCTTGAGTGAGCGGACGTCGCCCAGGTTGGCGAGGTCGCCCGTGTTGACGGCGAAGGCTGGACTCCAGCCCGACAGCGCGGCGGCCATCTCGGTCGCAAGACGCGGGGCGGACAACGCCCGCCGTCCGCCGATCTCCACGTGGAGGTCCGTAAACTGGGCGAAGGCGAAGGTCCGCCCGCGACCCTCAGGGGCGAGCTCCAGATGGAAATCCAACCCCCCGTTCTTCGGCAATCGCTCGACCGACTGGCTGAACGCCCCTGCCGGACGGGCGAAGTCCGGCACGACGACCGTCACGAACCGGTGCGCCTTCGGATCGACGCGCAGGCTGTACACGCCCCTCGGGCCGGTACGGACGACCGCTTCGCCATTCGATATGGCGATACCCGAGCGGCCTCGACCGCCCACGGTCACGCGACCTGTCACAGTGTGCTTCACGGTTCTCTCCGTTGTCGATTCGGGACGCCGGACCCGGTCTTCCCTTCCCGTTTCGACTACGCGCCCGACACGATATCTCCCACGTCGATCACGTACATCCCCCTGTGGCCCTCGTGCACCGAATCGAAGCAGACCTGGGTCCCGTCTCGGTTCCACCGGGGGTGCAGGTCGCACCGGATCTCGCCCGTGACCTCCGGCGGGGAATAGAACCGCCCGATCTCCACGCGGCAGTCGTCCTCGGGGCGGTAGAGCAGGAGCGTCCGCTTGCTCGTCTCGCGGTCCGGATACGTGTCGGTGAGGAACCAGTGTCGGTCGGGGCCGTAGGAGCAGTGCCCGTCGCTCGTCAGGATCCCGTCGCCCACCACCGTCTGTTCCTCGGATCGATCCCGAAACAGAAAGTACCGGTCCCCAACGTCGTGTCGCCTCGCCCACGCCAGAATCCACTCCGGGTCGCGCCAGTCGAAGTGGGACGTCATCTCGTGGTCGGACACGCAGCAGACGTCGGAGCCATCCGGATTGGCCGTGAACAGGCGCGTCAGCCTGCCCTCGCCCACTTGCCATCGGTGCAGAAAGAGAAAGCGGGAATCGTCCGTGTTGAACTGCAGGTGGTTGAACCAGTGCTGCCCGTCCCGCATCGTGTCATCGGTTCGGAAGGACGCGATCTGGTCCAGGGAGACGATCGGTCTGTGCTCCCCCGTCTCCAGATCCATCCAATAGATACCGTCCTCCTCGGGGTGCGGATCGGTCTCCCATCGATCCGGCACGCCCACATACCCGTAGCCCGGCCGGGTACGGTTGACGCGGGAGAAGTTGAGCGTCACCGCCGAGCGGCCGTCGTTGCTCACTGCGTAGACCGGCATCGGGAGCGTGCGCGTCTCTCCGGAATGGACATCCCGGACCACCGACACGTAGGCATCGCCCTGCCGGTCGTTGTGGATGATCAGCCGGTCCGGCGCCGTGGGCATCCATCGAAGCATCGTTCCCTGCTGCCAGTTCCACACCGGTGTCTCCGCCAGCGGGATCCAGCGGCTCCCGTCCTCCAGGTCGATCATCCCCACGACTGCCACGTCATCAGGCGTCGGCGGCCGGTCGATGAAGCCGACCTGCAGCGACAGCAGGTAGCGTCCGGTCGCGTCCCACGGAGCCTTGTCGTAGTATCCAAAGAAATGGTGGTTCGCGCCTGGCGTCACCAGCCTAGCTTCCGGGTAGGTGCCCATCCTCGGTACCTCCTGTCCCAATCGCTGTCAATCAATTCCCTGCTGCTGATCGCTCCCGAAGTGGTCGAACCCCGTCGCGGAGAGCTCCCTGCGCTCACCGGTGCTGGAGATCAGGCACACGTTTGCCGGGCCTTCCCCGATCTCGCCGATCCGGTGCAGCGGGGGCACGTCCGTTGCGGCCGCGATGCGGTCGAGTTTGTCAGCCCTTCCAGGATCCGCCGTAAACAGGAGCTCGTAGTCCTCGCCCCCCGAAAGGGCCGGCGCCATCGGATCGGTCCCGGTGGATCGGCAGAAGCCCCGAAGCGGCGGAGACAGCGGGACCCGCGCTTCCTCCACCACCGCCGAGACCTCGCTTCTCTCGCAGATATGCTGAAGGTCGGAGGCCACGCCATCGGAGAGATCGATCATGGCCGTCACCGCGCCCGACGCAGCCAGGCGCTTCCCCAGCTCGACGCGGGGCTCGGGTCGATGGTGCCTGCGCAGGAGGTGCTCGCGTGCAGCCCTGTGGATCTGAGCCTCTTCGCCCAGCACCAGCGCCAGCCCCCCCGCCGAGTCTCCCAGCGTTCCCGAAGCGTAGACCAGGTCGCCCGGCCGGGCCCCCGACCGGGTGAGCACGCAATCGCTCGACGCCTCGCCCGTCAGCGCCAGGTTGAGCACCAGGGGACCGGGGCTTCGCGTCGTGTCCCCCCCCACGATGTTGGTGCGGAAGCGTTCGGCGCATTCGTGCAGGCCGTCGTAGAGCCCGTCGAGATGGGCCAGATCGAGATCCGTGGGCGCCGCGACCGAGACCACGGCCTCTCTGGGATCCCCCCCCATCGCGGCCACATCGGACAGGTTCACGGCCAGGAGCTTGTACCCCAGGTCTTGGGGTGATGTCGCCCCCAGCCGGAAGTGCACGTCTTCCACCATCAGGTCGGTCGTGAGCAGCAGGACCCGATGCGCGTCGAGTGGGAGGACCGCGCAGTCGTCGCCGATCCCGCAGACCACGTCCTCTTCGCGGGTCAGGCCCTTCTCCGCTATCCTGTTGATGAAACCGAATTCACCGATGTCCCTGATAGTTGCCATCGACCTACCACCTAGAGCGAAGCCTTTGTGGCCGTGCCGTGGTCTATCGTCCGTCGTCCGTGGTCTGCCTCTTCTGCCATGCAACGACGTCTCTGTACGCCACATCCCCACCGAAAATGTCCAGCGCGCTCCCGATCGTCAGGTCCACTTTCCCGCCGCCCAGATCCTTCACCCGATCCAGGTCCTCGAGCCGCTGGGCGCCGCCGGCGTAGGTGACCGGGATGGATGCCCAGTCTGCCAGGGCCCTCACGAGGTCCTCCTCGATCCCCATCCGCTTCCCCTCGACATCCACTCCGTGGACCAGGAACTCATCGCAGTAGCGTGCAAGCATCTCCAGCGACTCGCGGTTCACCTCGACCTCGGTGAATTGCTGCCATCGGTCCGTCACCACCACGTAGGACTCGTCGCGTCTCCTGCAGCTCTGGTCCAGGACCAGCCGTTCCCGGCACTCGGCGGTGGCAATGCCGCTGAGCAGCATCGTGTAGACGGCCCACTAATGGAAGACGTAGGAGGTCACGATCACGTGGCTCGCGCCGGCATCGAGGTACAGCCCGGCGTTCTGGGGCGTGATCCCTCCCCCCACCTGGAGGCCGCCCGGGTAGGCCTCCAGGGCCGACAGGGCGAGCGACTCGTTCCCGGGCCCGAGCATGATCACGTGGCCACCCGTGAGACCGTCCGACTGATACACCCTGGCGAACTCGGCCGGGGACCGCGTCGTCTCCCAGTTCGTCACGGGGCCCCCGTCGTCCCCTTCGCGGAGCGATCCTCCCACGATCTGCTTCACCCGGCCCTCGTGGAGGTCGATGCACGGCCTGAACCGCATAGCGTTACCCTCTCCATCCGGTCTAATCGTCGTGGGCCGCGAGCTCCGGCTCGGCATCTGAGCCCAATCCCTTCCCGGC
>JASLMQ010000118.1 GCA_030746455.1 Candidatus Latescibacterota bacterium | reverse complement strand
GAGGGAGGCACCCGCTGGACAGACTGGGGCGCCTTCGGGGAAGGCCATCGCATCCTGTCACTGGCCTCGTTCGACGAAGAGCTCTACGCGGGAGACGATACGGGCAAGGTCTATCGATTCGGCGGCGAAGGACGGTGGACCTTCTGCGGCCAACTGGGCACGCACGAGCGCGTCAACGCGATGATGGTTTTCGAGGGTCAGCTCTACGGTGCACCCCACGGATCGATCTTCCGGTACGACGGCGGGACGACCTGGACCTGCGTCGGCGGAGGCTACGACCCCAACACCAACCTCTTCGGCGAGAACCAGACCCATACGCTTCAGGTGTACGACAGCCACCTCTGGGCGGGAATGTGGCCCCAGGGCAAGGTGATCCGGTACGAGGGTGGCGAGGACCCCGGGACCTGGAGCGACCGGGGGCAGCTCGGGATCGGCATCGAAGGACGGGCCATCAACGAGATCAACGACCTCACCGTCTACAACGGCAAGCTCTACGCCGGGGTGATCCCGAAAGCCGAGGTCTACCGCTACGAGGGCGAGAGCAACTGGACGCGGATCGAGCAGCTCGTCCACAACGACGATATGAACCGCGAGGATGTCTATTCGTGGAACCGCGTGCCCTGTCTCACGGTCTACCAGGGGCGACTCTTCGCCGGCACGTCGACGTGCCACGGCATCGCCTCGGACGAGCCCCATCCCGAAGTAGGCCGGGTGCTGTCCGTGGAGGCCGGTCGGAGCGTGGGCTTCGATAGGGATCTGGGGCGCGAGTGGCGCCATATTGCAGCCGTCCGGGCAAGCGACGTGCTTCGCCTCTACGTGGATGGACAGGAGGCGGCCATATCGGCCTCCCTCAATCCGCATCCATTCGACCTCGCCAATGAAGAGCCCCTGCTGATCGGCCTGGGTACGCAGTGCCACTTCTCAGGGGGAATGTCCGACTTTCGCCTGTACGATCGGGCCCTGAGACCCAAGGAGGTCTCTTCCCTCACGAAGTCAACAGAATAGATACGAAAGGGAATACGCTGATGCCTGAGTTCCGAGGTGTGTTCGTGGCAGTCATCACCCCCATGACGGCTGAGGGCAAGCTCAATGAGCCGGCCTTCCGCAAAGTGATTGAATACAACATCCAGTCGGGAGTACAAGGTTTCTGGCTGGCCGGCGGCAGTGGCGAAAGCGTGTTGCTGGACGACGACGAAAACCGCCGCATCGCCGAGTTGGCCGTGGACCAGGGCGCTGGGCGGGCCATCAACATCATGCACGTGGGGGCTCCAACGACCGCTCGCGCGGCAAAGATGGCGGAGACCGCCGCCAGGGTCGGTGTGGACGCGATATGCTGTGTGCCGCCCTTCTTCTACCGGGTGAGCGATGACGATGTGGCCGAGCACTATCGCGTCGTCGCAGAGGCCGCGGGGCTGCCGCTGTTGGTGTACAACCTGCCCCAGTGCACGGGCGTCGAGATCACGCCCGGACTGATGGAGAAGATCCGGGAGCGGGTTCCCCAGCTGGCCGGCCTGAAGCACTCCGCCCCCTTCATCCCCCACGTGAGGGACTTCGCGCGGATGGGCCTCTCCTGCCTGATCGGTAATTCCCGGCTGCTGCTCCCCGCGCTCACGATCGGTGCCACGGGGGTGGTCGACGGGCCGCCAGCCCTCGCTCCGGACAAGTGGGTGTCGATCTGGGATGCCTACCAGGAGGGAGATCTGAAGCGCGCGGAGAAGGCGCAAGAGGAGGCGTCACAGGTTGTCGACCTCTTCCTGATCGCGGGCTACCT
>JASLMQ010000117.1 GCA_030746455.1 Candidatus Latescibacterota bacterium | reverse complement strand
CCTTCCGGGCGGCCGCGCGGCCGCGCGCTTCCCTCACTCGCGCGCCACAACCTCAATCAACTCGGGTCAAATACTCCCGGAATCATCCTCCAATCCCGGTGCAGATACCGGGCCACTCCACAGTCCCTACCGTTGGCCGGGGCCCCAGGGCCATCGGCCAGCTCGACCACGGACTCGAACCCGGGTGTGCCCGACCCGCGATCGCATTCCCCGACTGCCGTGAGTGACCTGCCTCTGCAGTTCGTCAGGCTGAACATGGAGCCGACCGATCCCTGACTCCCTGGCGACCTCAAGGCGAGGCAGTTCTCCAGGTAGCCATCGTCAGGTGCGGTCGACTTGACGAAGTACAAACCGATGAACCTGTCCAGCTTCTGAGCGGGGAGGGTGTAGGCGATGCAGCCGTAGACGGAGGGACCGATGGTAGTTTGGTCCCAACCGTACTTGTTGTTGGCGTCCATCGCGAAGATGCCGTAGGGCTGGTCGACTCCATACCCGGCTATCGTCAGAGGGTGGTAGTAGCGCCTCGAGCCCCTGCTGGACACATAGGGTGCCCGGCCGTCGTTCCGAAGCACGACGTGCGTCTCCACCATCCTCCGCGCGTCCCACGTTCCGATGCAGTTCTCAGCGAGAATGTGGTGGCTGTTGTAGAACAGCGAGTAGGTCATCTTGGGGCCCACGACGTGGCAACCCTCCCATCGGCCCCAGCAGCGGCGGTAGGTGGTGTGGTTCCCTCCCTGGGAGTTCGTGAAGACCTTCCTCGACGTTCCCCATCCCGCGCAATCCTCGAAGAGGTTGTGCTCACCGTAGTGAACGGCAAAGCAGTTGCCGTTGTTGTGGTCGCCGGCCTCCCAGGCGCAGATCCTCCTCACTGCATTGTGGTTCGAGTGATAGAGCGCGACGACTTCGCGGCTGCCGTGGTGGGCATTGACGCCCTCCAGAGCGAAGTGGTCGTTGCGCCTGAAGTGGACGGGCACCCGTTGGGCTTCGCCATCGATTTCGGCCTGGCCGTCGTTCGCGGCTCGAACGGTGATCGGCCGATCTGGGGTACCAGACAGGCCCTCGGGAGGCTGGATCATCGAGCCGGCGCCCACGTAGCGGCCGTCGAGAAGCAGCAAGGAGTCCCCGGGTGAGGCTACACGCCAGAAGTCGGCGATGTGGAACGGACTCGAGCTCGAACGACCGTCTCCACCCCCGTCTGGCGATGCGTAGTAGGTCGCCCCCGGGCTCTCGCTACTCGGCATGGACGGCCTCCCGCAGCCCCTTCAGGTACCCGACCGCGAAGAGCCGGGCCAGGCCGTGGTCGTCGCTGAAGTCTTCATCGCCCATCTTGGGATAGTGGTCCGGGCGGCAGACGCCCTCGTAGCCGATGTCGCGGTAGGCGCGCATGCAGGCGACCAGGTCGGTCTGACCGTCATCGTGAAAGACCTCGTGGAAGTTCTCGCGAGTGCCACGCACATCCCGGAAGTGGACGAAGAAGATCTTGTTCTGCTCGCCGAAGTGGCGAATGGCCCCCGGAAGGTCGTCGGTCATCAGCGTGAAGTTGCCCTGGCACAGCCCGATACCGCTGACCTGGCTCGGCACGATATCAATGATCTTCTGGTAGTTCTCGATGCTGCTCGCGATCCGGGCCACGTCGCGAATGGGGGTTAGCGGCGGGTCATCGGGGTGTAGCGCGAGCTTGACGTTTGCTTCCTCCGCGATGGGTACGACGTGCTCAAGGAATTCCTTGAGACACGCCCACTGGTGCTCCTCGGTCACCGTGCCGAACTCGGTGGGTCCGGACTCCTCCATCTGGTCGAGGTCATAGCCGCTCACGTGGGCGCCGCCGCGAGTTGGGATGGTGCGCGAGGTGCGGAGCACCCCGAGGATCGGCATCCAGTCATAGCACCACACGGGGATGTCCAGGGCGCCCATGCTTCGGATGAGCTCGCACACTACCTCGAGCTGCTCCTCCTTCCCGGGCAGACCGAGCTTGATCTTGTCCATCGGAGGGCGAGACTCGATCACCGCCAGCGGGATTCCGCCCGCCTCGTACGCGGTCTTTGCGCGCGCCAGGGATGCCTGGCTCCAGGGCTGTTCGTCTGGTGGGGCATCGGGTACGGGCCGCAGGCCGATGCCGCCCACGGCGGCCTCGACGCCGCACTGCCTCATCAGGGTCCACAACGGGCCCGGCTGGCTGGCGGAGAGGGACATGGCGATCTTGATCACGATGGGCTCCTTTCCCGTGATTCTCAGGGTCGGTATGTGGTCGGGGAACCTGGGAGCGGCGCGTCACGGTTTGCGGATGAAAGATAGGTCGGGTTCTGAGCGAATACAAGCGTCTGACGGCGTGGCTCGAGCCGAGACCTGAGTGGCGAAATCCAGGTAGATTCGATTTTCGGAGACTGTGCCGAGGAGCGAGGTCCAGAAAGTGCCTTAACTCTTGTGTAAGGATGAGTGGCCTCCGTGGCCCGAAGGGTCGGTTCGGCCGGTCACACGGTTGGGCCGGGAGACCCGGCCGCCAAAACGGTAGGGCCTCCAGGACCCGGGAGGACGTAGAGGCCGCTCATTTCCCTCCAGGACAGGAAGACATAGTGGCCGGAGTAGCTGGATCTCCGGCCGAGCGAAACGTGAGGGCCTTAAACGCGGTCTTCACGGCTCTTTTCCCATGGAAAGGGGTTGTGTCACCGTGTTTTTTTCTTCTGGGCACCCCTCTCCGATATTGTGATAGGAGGTGTCCACTTGCGCAGAACCTACAACAAGTCCCAGGCCATGCTGGCCCGCGGGACGCCCTCCAACCCTGCCTTCTGAGAAGTTCCGGTTGAGCAGAGCACCCTCAACCAGTATCCCAACGAACAGGATCCGCACTACGAGACAACGGAGGACGTTCAGGCACGGCTGCGTCGCCGTGAGTGGACGGCACGAATCATGCCGACGGTGCTCAAGTTTGTGGACGAGGCCCTCACCCCCAGGCAACGGAAGATCGTACGCCTCTACTTCCTCGAGCGGATGGCCGAGCACGAGATCGCCGAGCGACTCGGGATTTCGGTTCCCGGCGTGAGCCAGCACCTGTTCGGGAAATCGCGGGGGGGAAAGAGGGTTGGCGGGGCCATACCGGGACTTCGTCGTAAGCTTGAACGAATGCATTCCGAGGAACCGGGAATCTCGGGTCACCGGAAGGGCTCCGCATACCGAGACGAGTAGACCGGATGAGCAGGGCCTCTGTGCGCTGCGACCCGTTGCACCGGTTCCCGCATACGGACAGAATCGACCCGATTCGGTTTCAAGGAACGTGCGGTGGGAGGACAGAGATATGCCAATGGAGCACCACCACCTCGAAGGATGGGTGTGCACTAACCCGAGTTGCGGTTTCGTCTTGAGGATTGGACGGGGCAGCATTCACCGGATCAACATCCTGAGATCACAGTGATGACAATGCTTCATATGGACACGGTATTGGCAGATCGGTTGGCCTCGATCTCCTTCTCGAACTCCTCACGTTCGGCTTCTCACCGGTTTAGCACCCCCACTGTCCTGTTCACCGCGGACCCCTCGGCCTCGACCACCACGACATAGATCCCATCCCTCACCACACGGCCGTGCCTGTCCCGCCCGTCCCATTGCACCGTGTTCAGGGCGGCGTTCATCCTCCGGCCCGCCGCGATCTCGCGGATGAGGTTCCTGCCCGCGCTGTAGACCCTCACGTTTACATCCGACGCCGCTCCCAGCATGAACGAGATGTCCGTTGCGCCGGGATACAGGCCGCCCAAAGGGGATATGATCCGGGGCTGGCAGACCACATCGGACACGCCCCCTTCGCCGCCCACAGAGGGCGCCTCAAACAGCGCGTAAGTACCCGGGACGTCGATTCCCACGGAAACGTTGTGCTCCGTCGCATCCACCGTCCCGCCCGCGCGGGTCCAGGTGTCTCCGGACAACACGAAGATGGCTAGGTCTGTCTCGACCATCCCGACGATGGCCGTGGGGCCATAGCCGATGGTCAAGGTGCTGCGCTTGACGAAATTCAGGCCCTGTGGGCCGACCTCGTAGGCAATGCCGGTCGAGCCGGCTTCAGCGGGCGGTACAGGCAGCAGATGCATCGGCCTGAAGACGAGCTGCACTTGTCCGTCCGAGGAAAGCCCGTTCGGCGGTACCATAAGGGCCACGGTCCCTCTGGCGGAGCCAACGGTCCCCCCTTCTCGCGACTTCAGCGCCCCGAGGGCGGAAACCACGGTGACCGGTACCTGATGTTCACTCCCGTGTCCCCGCTTATCTTCGGCATGAATTCTGAGTACATAGTCTCCGAACGGTTCGGCAAGATCCTCTGTATTCCACACCCCCAGAACCCCGTCCTCGATCCGGAAAGTCTCCGGCGCGTCGACCTGCCGATCGTTGATCACTTCCCAACGGGCGACTGCGCCGTTCTCCTCGGCCTTGCCGTAAGACAGCACAAAGCGCGTGAGATCGGGAGTAACGGATGCGTCGAACACCGAGCCCCGGATCGGGATCTCTCCGCTTACGGCGTCGTCTCGTCGTGGAGCGGAAATCACCACATTGGGTGCCGTCAGATCCACTGTGAACCGGAACGTCGCAGGTCGCCGTTCCTCGTTCCCGAACCGGTCTCTGGCTCGTACGTGGAAAGTCCAATCCCCGTTGGTGAGCCCGGACACCTCGAATCCAGTGACATCTTCCACAAAGTCCGACCAGTCGCCGGGTGCGGGAAGCACGTCGCCCGAAGTCACGGCGTAGGAAAGCGGCGGCAGACCCTCGAAGCCGATCTCCCGTCCGATCGACTCAAAGTAGAAACGGCTGTCGCCCAGAATCCCATCCGAGGGCACGCTGATGATCTCCGTCCGGACCAGGGGAACCGTCGGCCTGCGGAAGGAACTGACCCCTCCTTCCAGAGTGCCAAACCACATCGTGCCATCCCGATCCTGAAAAATGGACTGCACGTTGTTACTTACAAGCCCCTCCTCCGTG
>JASLMQ010000116.1 GCA_030746455.1 Candidatus Latescibacterota bacterium | reverse complement strand
GCCAGGATGTCGAGGTCCACCAGGAGCTGCGAAAACGTCTTGGCCGTCATCGGGGCGCCGCGATCCTGGTGGAGCGTAAGCTGACCGGGTTCGACGTCCTGCTTCTGGCAGGCGGCACGGACCAGCCTCTTGGCCAGGGCGTCGGCTCGATCCGGCGAGCTCTCACCGCGAGCCCTCATCCCCGCCTTGGACTCGATCTTGATCTGTCCCGAGGATTTGTAATCGTACTTCCGTGCCGTGAGCTGGTGGATCAGGACGGGATCATCGGGAATCGAGATGCCCACGCTGGAATCTTCCGCCCCCTCGGTCACCGTCCGGTACGTCTCTTCGAAGGCCGTACGCAGGTTCCAGCCCATCTCGGATCCCAGGTCCGCGAAGTCATCGGAGTGGAGGGCTCTCTCGCCGGCATTGAGAGCCCGGATGCCGTCGACGTTCTGCTCCCTGCACCGGTCAGTGACGCCGCCGCCCAGTCCCACATCATCGATCCCCACCGGGAAGTGGCGTACGCCTTGCACATGGCGCACGATGCGGCCTGCCGTCTTCATCAGGTCCTTGCCGCGGTAGGCATCGGCCACCTGCGCCCGGCGTCCATCGATACGAACGAACACCGTCTCGTCCTCACCAAAGCGAGCCACATCCACACCCAGCGAACGGGCCCCATCCTCAGCCACGTCACGATCTCTGGCTGCCTCAACCCACGCCAACGGTATCAAGGTGTCCGTCCCTTCATCCGGAAACTCGCCCAGCACGCGCGATTTGTACAGGGCCGACTCCTCGCCCCACTCCTTCTGCCGTTCCTCGGGCCAGCCAGGCGCCACCGCCTTGGTGTAGATGAGCCGCTGGTGTGCGCAATGGGATGCTCCCACGCGCTGATGTTGATGGTGTGCCACAGTGGGCTGCGTGCCGCTTGATAGAACGGCCCCGACCGCTCGACCGGGTTGCCTATCGCCAGGCATCGCACGTTCTCGCCCGACAGCATCCCCTCGACGGCCTCCCAGATGTGGGGCGGCACGCCGGGGGCCTCGTCCAGGATCAGCAGGAGATGGGCCTCGTGGTACCCGCCGAAGGCCACATCGTCCTTGGCGGTCAGCCCAACGGCAAACCATTCCGGGTTGTCGGGATCCGGCTGACAGCGAACCGTGAGGCATTCGCCGCCGAGTTTGTGCTTGGATCGACTGTGCGCGGCCCTCCACCGTGCCCACAGCAGGTCGCGGACCTGCGTCAGCTTGGGTGCCGTCGTCAGAACCACGGACGGACGATGGGTGTACAGGAAGCTGAGGCCCACGCGGGCAGCGATATGCGTCTTGCCCACGTTGTGGGCAGAGGGAACCACCGTACGCCGGTTGTCCCGCACCGACTCCAGGATGTCTGTCTGCTTGCCCCACGGTGCATCCGCCTCGGGCTGCCTGCCCTCGAGGACATCCTCAACGGTCCTGTCTTCACCGAGCACCTCGGTGACAAACCGCACGGGAGAACGTGCATAGTCACTCGGTTTCTGAATCGCCATCTCGACCCTCTTCCGACTTGAGCCAGTCCACGAACGTCATCCGGATTGCCCCACCTCCGGGACCTGAATGCTCGTGTCGTGTTCGCTCCGAAAACCTCTCGGGACGGTGAGCCTTCAGCAGGAACTGCAGCAGGCCGTCTGAGTACTCCCGTACGTAACCCACCAGCTGGGCCTGCTGATACACCGGCCTGCGGACCCCCTTCACGGCCCGGCGGTACGCCTCCTGCTCCATCACGTCGCACGCTTCCTCGAGCGCGTCGTCCCAAGCCTCTGCAAACGACTCCACGGTTGCGCGATGACGATAGACCGTCGCCCGACCCACCCTTGCAGCGGTGCAGGCCGCCTTGACATTGCCGGCGCGGCGCAGATTCTCGATGAACCTCTCGGGCCACGGCTTCCTCCGCCGCCCTCCCTTCGCACGCGTACGCGCCGGTGCTCCAACTGTCTCTGCTTCAGGCTGTGAGGGATTCTGCATTGTCTGACCCAAACAAAAAGGCCCCACCCGGGACTGTTGTCCCTGATGAGGCCGCATTACCGAACCTCAAGGCCAGGCTTGCGCGTAGGCCTCGGCTATTCGCGATTGTCAATCAGCTACAGGTTTCACCAACTCGCGGTCGATCTGCGCCAGCTTGCGCGCCATCTGCTTCTGCATGTGCTTCCTGAAGCGAGAAAGCTTCTCGTGCTCGTGGTGCGTCAGCGTCTTGCGGTGCTGATATTCTTGCAGATCCATCCGCCTCACCTCAAATGTAGACAGCCTGGCCCAGTAAGTCAAGGGGGCGCCTATCTCACCAGCAGCTCCTGCGGATCGCCATCGATGGGGTCCGCGCCGCGCCGCGCAACCGTACCCCTCAACTGCAACTGCGGGACCCGAAGCCCAACTGCGGTTCGGAGGAGCTGACGGACGCCGCTGGCTCTCCCCGTGCGACACATCTGACGCGGACGTCCGGCACCCGGAAGGCGAGAGTCAAAGGCGGGGGCTTGACCAACGGTCCCTTGCTCTCCCTGTGCCTCGGTGGGTCGCCGCCCCAGGTGGTCCCACCACCCCGGAAAACGCGGAGGTGGTACCCCATGAGTTACGCTACAGTTTTCTGGAGGGGCTACCCGGTTTCGTGGTTTTGGGGGTTCGGAGCCCGGATTCAGTAGTGGTATCAAGGGTTTTGGCCTGTTTGGGTGGTCGATAGGCCACTACAGTTTTCTCGAGGGGCTTTTCAGAGCCACTACAGTTTCCTGGAGGGGCTATGGCCTAAGCCACTACAGTTTTCTCGAGTTGAGGAAAACGGCGGCCTGGGTGGTTGGGGTCCCGGTTCCGAGCACGTTGCTCGAAGCCATTTGCGACGCGGATCTCCGGATCGGGGTGCCACTTCTGCCATCGGTCGGATAGCGCGTAGATCGTGGCCGCTTTGTACTTGCCGCGGCCCGTTGAGACGATATCGATGAGGCCACGTTCAACAAGCGCATCGATCGCGCCCGCCACTGTTGAGTATGAGGCGATCCTCCACTCCTGCCTGATCTCCTCATAGCTGTAGAACAGCTCGGAGCTGTTCACGGGCACATAGGCCGTTCGCCGCTTGGCGCTCTTCTGCCTCTTGACCTTGACGCGCCGCTTGAAGCCGATGAAGACGCGTGACGCCGCGGCTGACAGAGAGGCGAACGCCTCTGAGTCTAAGAGCTCTGGCTCAAGATACGTGCCCCCGAGCTTCGACATAGGATAGCTTACCTCCTCCAGGCGGGAGCGCAGCCAGGGCCGGGCTGGAGGTCCCAGCCCCGGCGTTGCTCCCAGGTGCCAGCCCGTGATCGGCGGCCGGCTTACCGCACAGCGAACGGTAGGATCCACGCCTTGGTATTCGCACGCGTACGCGTTGGTGTCTCAGATGTCCCTGCCTCTGGCTGATTTGCACCCCGCATCGTCTGGCCCAAAAGCAAAAGGCCCCCACGGGGATTGCTCCCCATGGAGGCCATTACGCGACTCCGCACCCGCCGAATGCAGGTGTAGGTATTCAGTTGTTGGGTTAGGTCAGGAGGGTGGAATTCCGGCCAATCGGTGCGAGGACGGAACCCGCTCTCCTATTCGAGAATATAGACACCCCGGGGGTGGAAGTCAAGACTGTCTACGTTCCTCGGACCGGTTCCAGTCCAACCGTGCGAATCAGACTACTTCTCCTTATAGTGTCGATCGCAGTAAGGCCCTTGTCTGCGTAGCGAGTCGCCCACTTGCCGTAAAGCCATGCCAGACGCATACGGTTTAGCCGCTCCGCGTCCCAAGCCGTTTCGTTGATCCAGCGATTCAGGAACGACTGGTCCGTCGTCACCACGAACCGACCATGGCAAACAGACCCGCCAGATACTCGGCAAAACGCCGACGAGAACCCAGATCGTCTTTCAGCCGCCTCTTCCCCCGCTCAACCTGCCAGGGCCGGGCAATATCCAATCCTGCCGGCGTCGTTACAGAGGCATCCGCTGCCACGTTCGAGCGCAGACCGCCTACCAGCCGCAGCGGACAGGGATCTGTTTGTCCGGCAACGCCGGAGCGGGATGAAAGCCTGGACAAGGCCTTGTGCGCGGGAGGACGGTCCGTGGACCGGCCTCATCAGGCGATTGCCTTGTGCTCAGCAGGCGGAAGCCGATGTTGTTGTTGCGGTTGTCCGGCGAGTTGTTGTTGCGATTCGCCGACCGCGTGTTCTGGACGTTGTTGTTGAAGTTGCCGCCCCGTTTGACACGGTTCGAGCCTGATCTGGTCTCACCCCATGATGGCTGTCGAATCCAAAAAGCTCTTTCTGAGGCCATAGGTGTCTGCCTGTCGGACGTGCCCGACAAGGCTGTGGACAGATTGGAGGAGCGCCCTCTCGTCTATACGGCCCTCGACGTAGTCCCGCTCCCTCCTCTTCAACTTGCGGCGGAAACGCGTCCTCGCGCCACGCTGAAGCCGCAGCGTTCCGCGGAAGACCTGAAGCCCAAGGAAGGGAATCCCCTGTGTCACGGGAGCCACCATTGTCGACCTATCCTTCAGCGTGAGCAAGAGCCGCTCCCCGAGGAAATGCCTGATAGAGGCCAGGTGCATGTGCAGGGATTCTTTGTCGTCTGCGAATACGAGAACGTCGTCCATATAGCGGATATAGAACCCTATGCCCATTTCGTCCTTTGCATAATGATCCAGGTACCCCAGGTAGAAGTTGGCGAAATGCTGGCTCGTCAGGTTGCCAATCGGGAGCCCCTTGCCGGGCACCCCGTCAGGGATCGGGTGGTCGATGATTCGCTCAAGCAGCCCAAGCAGCTTGCCGTCCTTGAACTTGCGCTTAAGCAGGTGTTTCAGACACTGATGGTCGACGCTGTCGAAGAACTTCTCCACGTCCAGTTTGAGGAAGTAACCGGTCTTCCGGGCAAAGGACTGGGCCCGACGGATCGCCCGGTGCGTTCCCTTGTCCTTCCTGCACGCGTAGCTGTCGTAGACCGAGAATGCCTCGAATACGGGGTCCAGCACACTGCAGATTGCGTGATGGACGACGCGGTCCCGAATGTCCGCCGCACAAATCCTCCGTGGTTTCGGCTCATAGACCATAAAGCTACGATATGGGCGCGGGACATATGCGCCTGTTAAAAGCTCCTGCTCAAGGAGGAGCAACTCGGGCTCGAGGCTGAAGTAGAACTGCGCAACGGCGGCTCGGTCGCGTTTGCCCCGGAGAGCCTTCTTGGCTGCCTTGAGAAGATTGTCGAACGTAACGATGCGCTCAAACAGATGCCCGTATCGCTTCATCTACTCTCCTGCTCCCTGATCCAGCCGCCAACCATCCTGCCGACTTCGGCAAGGGAGCGGCTCGCGTGCTCGTAGCTCTGGTGTGGGAGGTAGTGCAGGTCGTGACACAGCCGCAGGAGGACACGCAGTCGCTCCAGCTTGAGGTTGATGGCCTTGAGCCGCTCGGTCTTCCGCTTCGTGTACCGGGCCTCCACCAGGTCCTCGACTACGTCCAGGGCCAGGTTGTCGATCCGATTCGAGAACGTGAACCGCACACGCTTGGGAAACTTCTCGGTCGCAGGAAGAAGCCACTTGAGGAAGTCGCTCCACCGCACAAAAACGGGAAGGTCGTCATTCCTGGTCGGACTGCTCATCCGAAGGCTCCTCAGTGGCGCTCTGAACGGGCTCGGCTGCTTGCGTCACGATGTCCAGGATAGCCGCTCCATAGCGTTCGACCTTGGCCTTCCCGAGCCCTTCTGTCGTCGCCAGCTTGCTCAGACTGGGGGGCCTTCTGTGTGCTATCTCGGCAAGCTGCCGGTTGGTACAGACAACGTACGGGGGCACGCCCTCCTCCTTCCCCTGTCCGTTTCGCCAGTCCCGCAGGGCATTGAAGAGCGGCCAGTCCGGCTCCTGCAGGATCTCCCGCCATTCCTCTCTTCGGCCACGGTCCTTCTGCTGCGTCCTCGCCGTTTGCCCTTCCTCCAGCCCAAGCAGATTGTAGGTCACCACGACCGCCAGATAGGGGGACTGATCCTTGACGAAGAAGTGGTCGCGGATTCCCAGGACCTCCTTGTCCTTCAAGAAATCACGAAGCTCGCCATCGTCGAATCCGCCCAGTGCGGATCTGAACTCCAGGGTGAAGACCCGAATCAACATTGTGAATAGACCTTGACGGTATTGCCGGAATCCCACCAGCTTCGGGCCCGCTTGCGCGGGGCACCAGAAACACCCCACCTGCGGCCTCCGCTCCACGGGGGAGGGCGGCTATCGCACGCCTCCCCCTGTTCCGCTTCAGCCGTTTACAACCCAGAATCCTGACAAGCGTAAGAGCGTAAGAGTGCGAAGAGTTACTGGGCCCGCCTCAGCAGGCGGAAGCCGACGCCGCCGTCGCGGATGCCCGGCGAGCCGCCGCCGCGAAACGCCGACCGCGCGAGCCGGGCGTCGTCGAAGAAGCAGCCGCCCCGTAAGACACGGGGCGAGCCCGAGTCGGGGCCCAGCGGGTCCACCTGCGCCTCGCTCGAATAGGAGCCGTACCAGTCCATGCACCATTCCCACACGTTACCGTGCATGTCGAACAACCCCCACGGGCTGGGCAGCTTGGTTCCCACTTCGTGCGCATATTGCTCACCCACGTTCCAAGCATTGTCGTAGTACCACGCATAGTCCTTCAGCTTGCTCTCTTCGTCGCCGAACGACCAACGCGCAGTCGTACCCGCACGGCAGGCATACTCCCACTCCGCCTCCGTCGGCAGCCGGTATAGCGAATCCTTCGCTGCATCGTTCAGCGTCTGCACGAAGGACTGAACATCGTTCCACGATACGTAGACGGCAGGATTGTCCGCGTCGACCTGCACGTAGCTCTGACCCGACCACGGAGTGGTCCCCATCACCGCCTGCCACTGCCCCTGCGTCACCTCATACTTGCCCAGGTAGAACCCCTTGCTGATGGTCACCTCATGCTGCGGGCTCTCGTCGCTGCCTCGTCCGGACTCGGATGACGGCGAGCCCCTCTGGAACTTCCCGGGAGAGATGTATACGAAGGTCATATCCACGTTGCCAACGGGCAGCGTGGCGGTGAGGCTGTCGCCTGCGGTTGTCTCACCGTCGTCAGGCTGCTTGCCTGCGGTCTCTGGAAGAATGATCTCAAAGGCACGGCTATACGGAGCCATTGCAGAGTGCCAGAAGTGGACAACCAGATAGACTTCAGTGTCCTTCCTCTGATTCCGGCGTCATCGGCAGCACCTCGCCGTCGACGATCTCGCCCTCGGCGTCCATCTCCCCGTGGTAAAGCTCCACCACGACGTCGTCTGCCCCCAGCGACCCCAGCGCGATCCGGGCGCGGACTTCGAGCTCGTCTCCGACGCGCAACACCTCGGCGGCATCGGCATCCACGGACCTGATCTGCACCTGGTCCCACGCGGATGCCACGCGGGCCTTCCATTGCGACAGCTCCCTGGCGGGCACAGCGTCATCCGCACTGAGGGCCCGGAGACGGGCGTGGCCGGGCAGGTAGAAGCGCTCGGTGTACTCGTGGACCATCCGGTGGGTGTTGAAGGCCGGACACAGGGTGCCTATGGCGGACTTCATCCGCGAGATCCAGCCCCTGGGCAGGCCGTCGTGCCCGCGATCGT
>JASLMQ010000115.1 GCA_030746455.1 Candidatus Latescibacterota bacterium | reverse complement strand
AGGCCGACACATTGGCGTGATTAATCTGGCCTTCCACCACAAGCGGTACAGGAGGAAACACCGAGTCGTCGATCTCGACCGAGCTCGTCCCGCCGATCCGCGTTCCCATCGTGTCGTTCTGCACGATCTTCCAGTTCAGCGCCTTGCCGTCATCGCTCACGATGAACAGCGTACCTGCATCGGCCTGAGTGAACCGGCGCGACTCGTCAACGATCATCTCGAGCAGCACGTCGATGTTCCGTTCACTCGACAGTGCGATCCCGATGCGGATCAGGTTGTCTACCTGCGCCTTCAGATCTGTAGCCTTCATAGCGGAGTCCCCCACCTCAGCGCCTAATCAAAGCTGAGCTGCTGCATCAACCGAATCTGTGCATCCGATGCCTTCGACCTGCCCAGAACGAGATCGTACGAGCCGGAGGACGCGCGTCCCCTGAGCCGGAGGGTGGCCTCTCCACCTGTGGTCGCCGCTCGGATGGCTGCGACAGTAGAAGCCGCAGGAGCCGAGGCCCGGTCGATCGATCCCCCGACCGACGAGGCGACCGACAACTCCAGGAAGCGCTTGGCCGTGGGGGCGGAGGACCCCAGCAGCCGGCCCACCAGGTCCTGAGACACCTCGGAGCAGAGCCCCACACGGGCGAGCCCCTCTGGCGTAAACTCGGCCCCCAGCCGACGCTCAATCTCGGGATCGTACCGGGAGGCCTGCTCAATCCGCCCCCCGCGAGAAGGCGCCAGCAGGCTCCGCGCCATCACGAGTTCCAGCATGGCCCGTGGTGTGACGGAGCCCTGCACGAGGCCCGCCAGGGCGTCTGGACGCGAAACGGATGCCCGGACAACGCCTGCTCGCACCGAATGCTGTCCACGCGCCGCTGCCGGGACGAGGACGACCAGTAGGGCCACGGTCAAGAGCCGTGGAAGCCAGCATTTCTGAGACGGGATGCGATTTCTGCGTGCCTCGGGCATCAAGCCGATCCCCCCTGGCCTCCGCTGCGGATCCGCTCTGAAAGCGATGTGTAGCGCTCCGACACCTGGTTGTCGCGCACCGCGATTCCCATCGCCTTCCGAGTACCCACAAGCACCACGAGCTCCCGGGCCCTCGTGATGGCCGTATAGAGCAGGTTGCGTTGTAGCATGATATAGTGCTGGGTGGTCATTGGGGCGACAACGGCCCGGTACTCGGACCCCTGGCTCTTGTGCACCGTGGTGGCATAGGCGAGCACGATCTCGTCCAGATCGGCGAAATCGTAGTCCACGACACGATCCGGAAACGCGACCCGGAGCTTCTGGTCGATACTGTCTATGGCCGAGATCCGGCCGATGTCTCCGTTGAACACCTCTCTGTCATAGTTGTTGCGGACCTGCATGACCTTGTCGCCGCTTCGAAGCACGACACCCCCACGCGTCAGCTCCTCGCCACTGGGATTGAGCCGCCGCTGCAGGGCCTGGTTCAGGTTGGTCGCACCCGCCTCACCGCGGTACATCGGCGCGAGCACCTGTATGTCGTCCACGGGATCCAACCCGTAGGTCCGGGGAAGCCGCTCTGCGCACAGGCCGCAGATCGTCTCCGCGATCGCCTCGGGATCCTCCTCCTCCACGAAGAAGAAGTTCGAGTCACGCGCATTGCGGATATCGGGGGCCTCCCCAGCGTTCACCGCGTGCGCGTTCATCACGATGCGGCTCTGCTGCGCCTGCCGGAAGATCTCGTTCAGCTCCACGGTAGGGACCACTCCCGATGCGATGGTGTCCTTCAGGACGTTCCCGGGTCCCACCGACGGAAGCTGGTCCACATCGCCCACGAGCACCACCGAGGCACTCGGAGGTATGGCCCGCATGAGGCCATTCATCAGCGTGATGTCCACCATGGAAACTTCATCGACAATCAGGGCGTCGATCTCCAGCGGATCGTCGGCATTCTTCTCGAACGCCATGTCCCTTGGGCTGAACTTCAGGAGCCGGTGGATGGTCTTGGCCTCCCGCCCCGTGGCCTCCGAAAGCCGCTTCGCGGCCCGGCCGGTGGGAGCCGCAAGCGCGATTCGCTTGTTCCGCGCCTCCTGCAGCCAGATGAGCCCCTGGATGGTGGTGGTCTTCCCGGTTCCCGGCCCCCCGGTCAGCACCAGCAAGCTGGCCGAAAGCGATCGTTCGAGCGCCTTCTTCTGCAGAGGTGCGAAGGTGATGCCGGCCCGGCGCTCGATGCCCTCGACCTCGCGCCCCACGTCCCCCGGCTCGATCCGGCTGATCCTCGAGAGCTGGTGCAGCTTTCCGGCAGCCCCCTTTTCCGCGTAGTAGAGCGGTGGGATGTAGGCCCTGCCCCCCTCGACGATGACCTCCTCGGCGGCGCGCAGCGCCTCCAGCGACTCCGCCACCACATCCGACGACACTTCCAGCGCCTCCACGCAGGCCTGCAGGAGCTCTTCACAGGGCAGGTAGACGTGGCCGCCATCGTCGGCAGCCGAATCCAGAACGTATCGGATGCCGGCCTGAATGCGCTGCTCCGAGTGGGGCTCCACGCCCAGCTTCTGCGCGATCCGATCGGCCGTCAGGAAGCCGATCCCCCAGATGTCCGCGGGGAGCCGGTACGGGTTCTCCTGGATCGCCGAGACCGCCTCCTGCCCGTAGGTCTTCCAGATCTTCACCGCGTAGCCGGTTCCCACGTCGTGCGACTGGAGGAACAGCATCACGTTGTGGATCTCCCGCTGCTCCTCCCAGGCGCGCAGGATCATCTCGGCACGCTTCCGACCCAACCCTTCCACCTCGGTGAGCCGGTCCGGCGTCTCTTCGATCACCCGAAGGGTCTCTGCACCGAAGTGGTCCACGATCCGGCGCGCGGTCACCGGTCCGACACCCTTGATCAACCCCGACCCAAGATACTTGCGGATCCCCGCCACCGTGGCGGGAACGACGGTCTGGTAGGTAGAGATCTTGAACTGACGCCCGTACTGCGAGTGGTTCGCCCAGTCGCCCTCGAGCACCACACACTCGCCCGGGCTCAGGGCCAGCATCTCGCCCACAACCGTCACCGGCTGGCCACTGCCGCCCTCCCGCTGAAGCCTGGCGACCGTGTACCCGGTCTCGGGGCTCTGGTAGGTGATCCGCTCGACTGTGCCTCTCAGTCGTTCCATAGGTCTTGAGCAATCGGGGTCGAAGTTGCCCTACCGACCAACCGGCCGCCCCTCCCGAAGTCCAGCTCTACCTGCTAGGCCGGCCCGACAATTCTCAATTTCCTAATTTTCAATGCTTTATCTTCCCCTTCTCTGGCTTCGTATTCCCCTATCGGGCCCCGTATGCCGTCTCTCCTCATCCAGCCTGGTACACGGTCTCTCCTCTCACGATCGTCGCCACCACCTCGACGGCAGCCACGCCCGGCTCCCATCGGAACAGGGTCAGCGAGGCCTCCTTCCCGGGGTCCACGCTCCCCACCCGATCCGCGACATCGAGCATCCGGGCCGGGTTCGCCGTTGCCATCTCCACGGCGTCGGTCAGCGATGCACCCGTGTAGGTGGCCACATTGGCGATTCCCGTATCCAGGAAGAGGGAGGCGCCGGCAAGATAGGGTGTTCCTGCCAACGAGATCTTGCCATTGGGGTGGATCTCCACCTTGTCCTCCCCGTAGCTGCGGTCGTACACCCCCGCCGGGAGGCCGGCGATGGCGGACACGTCGCTGGTCAGGCAGATCCGCTCCTTCTGCTTGGCCCGGTAGATGATCTTGAGGAACGGAGGGGGCAGGTGATGGCCGTCGGGGATGACCCCCGCCCACAACTCGTCCGAGGCGAGCTGGTCCCACACGTAGTTGTCGTGTCGCGGAATCATCGCGTGCGATCCGTTGCCCAGGTGGGTGGACATCCTCACTCCCGCCGCAATGGCTTCGTGGACTCGCTGTTGGCTTGCCCCCGAGTGCCCGATGGACACGATCACGCCCGAGTCCACCGCCTTCTCGATGAAGGGCATTGCGCCTTCACGCTCCGGAGCCAGGGTGAGGATCCGGATTCGACCGCCGGCGGCCTCCTGATATCGACAGAACTCGTCCCAGTCGGGATCGCGAACGTGCTCTGCCGGATGCGCCCCTCGGGGACCGTCTTCCGAGGAGATGTAGGGTCCCTCAACGTGGAACCCGACGAAGGAGGCGTCCGTGACCTTCGACTCCTCGCAGGCCTCCCCCAGGGTACGCAGCGCCGAAACGGCCTCGTCTTCCGGGGACGTTGTCACCGTGGGACAGAGCAGGCCGGTGCCGGTCTTGTAGATCAGCTCCGTGGTCTCCAGCACGCGTGCCACAGTGAGGTCGCCCCGGCTGTAGTTGATGCCCAGGGCCCCGTTGACCTGCACGTCGAAGAAGGCGGGTGCGATCCACACGTCATCGCCGCCGAGGGTGCCCTCTGGTGCGGCACTGTCCCCGATCGTCTCGATCCGGCAGTCTCGAATCACCAGCGTCACAGGCTCCGTCGTACCCACAATCCTTCCCCGTACCTCCATTGCTCCTCCCTTCAAATCGTCTTCTCTGCTCTGATATTGTGTTCGCGAACCAATGATACTCGAAAAGCTCCGGGCACGCAAGGAGTCCCGCCCGCCAACGTACCCCGTTCCCTGCGGGGCTTCGCGATGGGGCCACATGGACAGAACCCGCCGGAGCTCTCAGTCCCTCGGCGGGTTCTGTACGGATCGAACGCCTTACCCGATTCATAAGCGGCGTGCGCCCACGATCTCCCTCACGTGATCGATGATTCGCTGGGTATGAGCGCGCAGCTCGGCCTTCTTCTCGATGAGATTGGATTCAATCACCGGCGCGTGCAGCTGCACGTGGAACCGGAGCGAGTTCCCCGTTCCCGAAGGCCGGACGATAAGGTAGCTCAGCCGGTCCTCGCTGAAGTCCAGTCGCACACCTTCGTCGGGAAACTCGAAATCGTCGGTCGGCGGGTAGAGCGCGTCATACTTCCCTGTGCGATAGATGCACGACGAAACCACCTGCCGGCCGCCGATCTCCAGCTGGCCTTCGAGGGCGCGGTCGTGAAGCTTGAGGGTCTCCTTCAGGATGGCTATCTTCTTCTGGTCGCCCGAAATCCCCGGGTATTCACCGTCCATCGGGTCGGGCTCGTAGTGGTTCACGAAGAGCCCCACATCGGGGTCCAGATAGACATGCCGGTCCACAAGCTCGAAGAGCGAATACCCGTTCTCCTTGGTGTAGGCGGCAATCTCGGCGATCAGCAGGGCGGCGAACGCCCCGTCCTTGTCGCGCACGTGCCCCCCCGTTCCCAGCGAGAACCCGTCCGGCGGCGGATCTCCCAGGATGGAGAACCCGTTGCTCTGCTCCATGGCCGCGTAGTTGTACGACCGCGATCCATTGTCCATCCCATGGTGCTGGCAAATGAAGTCGTGGCACCTGAGGGAATCCGGACTCGTCCGCCCGTCCACGACAGCCGGAAGTGGCTCTCCCGACCACACGTCGCGCACCGCGTTCGACAGGCCTGCGAACCCGACCCAGGTCTTGATCACACCCAGCCCGTGCTTCCGGGCCAGCTGTACGAGGCTGTCGCTGGTGATCACGGATTGCACGGTGAACTTTTTCTCGGCGTCCTTCACCTTCTCGCTGGGGCCCAGCTCCGACTGAAGGCGATACCAGAGCACGGCCGCCCACATGTCGTCCGCGGGCAGCAGCAGCCAGTCCCTTCCGTCGTAGAGGAATCTCTGGTCCTCAGGCACCTTGACCACGACCCCGCAGCGGTCCGCATCGGGATCCGTGCCGATGAGGATGTCCGTCTTCTCGAATTCGCCGGGGTACTCCTCCTTGAAGGACTCGACCGCGGTCGCCGCCGCCCTCG
>JASLMQ010000114.1 GCA_030746455.1 Candidatus Latescibacterota bacterium | reverse complement strand
CGCCTCTCTTGCGTACGGACTGCCACCAACGAGGCGACACCGACCCGTGATGTGTCGCACGCAGGGCGGCACTCCGGCGACCTCAACGGGGAAAACCCGACTGGCGTGAATCCCCGTAAACACCGATTTGACAACGTATTGGGTGGGTTCGGAGTCCTGCCTCGACCTCCAGGCACGGGTTGTGCATAGCCTTGCAGTCAGTAGGGACGCGCAATCTGATGCACGCCACGCGATGGGAGGAAGGCAATGGAACGGGTACTGCTGGTAGACGCAGACGATCGGTACTACCGGGACATGTCCGAGCGACTGGTGCGTAGGGGATTGGATGTAACCCGTGCGGGGTCGGCGAGGGAAGGGATGCTGATGGTTCGGGAGCGAAGCCCGGAGTTCGTGTTGACCGAGGCCCTGCTGCCCGACGGAGACGGTCTCCCCTTGCTCGAGGCGGCCGGGCAGATGGACGAGTCGACCCCCGTAGTGGTGGTAAGCGACCGGTTCTCTCCCCGTCTCGTCTTCACGTCGATGTCCATGGGGGCCTTCGATTGTCTGCCCAAGCCGGTGGATGATCCCACGCTGGACGGCCTGCTGGGCCGGATCGAGGGCCGGGGTCGGCCCTCGCCGCGCTGTCGGACCGAGCCGTCCGGCGCGGCACCGGCGGGAGAGCCGGAGATGGTGGTGGGGCGATCGCCCGAGATGGTCGAGGCGCTCAAGACGGTTGCGGCGGTTGCCGTCACCGATGCCACGGTGCTGATCCGCGGAGAAAGCGGCACGGGGAAGGAGCTCCTGGCGCGCTGGGTGCACGATGCATCGAAGCGGAGGGGGTCCTTCGTGGCGGTGAACTGCGCGGCGGTGGTCGAGACACTGGCTGAGAGCGAGCTCTTCGGGCACGAGAGAGGGGCGTTTACCGGGGCGGCCGAAAGGCGTCCCGGGTGCTTCGAGCAGGCGGACGGGGGAACCGTCTTCCTGGACGAGATCGGCGACGCACCCGGCGCCTTTCAGGCCAAGCTGTTGCGCGTCCTGGACCGCGGTGAGTTCTACCGCGTCGGCGGGCAGAATCTCGTGCGGCCGGACGTCCGGGTGGTGGCGGCGACCAATTCGGAACTGGAGGACCGCGTGGAGGAAGGCCGGTTCCGGAGGGATCTCTACTACAGGCTCTGCGAGGTCACGGTTCGGCTCCCTGAACTTCGCGAGCGCCGGTGCGACATTCCGCTTCTGGCACGCACGATGATCCTGGAATCCAATCAGGGGCTCGACAAAGCGATACGCGGCGTCTCCGATACCGCGCTGGAGCTTCTTCTGGCCTTCCACTGGCCCGGAAACGTAAGACAACTCCGCCACGCGATCCGACGCGCGGCGATGCTGTGCCGCGGGGATACGATCCTACCGGAGCACCTGCACGAGCTGGCCAAGGGACGCGGAGGGAGCGGTGAGGATCGGATCCGGACGCTGGTCGAGCTGGAGCGAGATCATATCGCCGAGGTCCTGGAGGCCACCGATTGGAATCGGGGCCAGGCGTGCAGGCTCCTGGGGATATCGCGTCCCACGCTGCGGCGGAAGATGCGCGACTTCGGGATGGAAAGCTCCGATCGCGAATGTCAGGTTGGGCAGGGCACCCGACTGTAGCAAACGAAAGGGCGCCGGTTCGTTGCGAACAGGCGCCCTCAGAGCCCGCAGGACTCTCACAAGGATGCAGCTTCCCTGTCGTTGCTGTATCATCCACAGGCTTCCATGCCGACCTAGATATACAATCGGCCCGAGGATGTCGAATCTTTACGCGCCAGGCCAGAAATCCGGCCTCCGGACGGCGGAATTCACGAGGAGAGGGCGTCGCTCACGGCCTGAAGGATGGCGTCGGCTTCTATGGGCTTCCTCAGGGCGCGGAAGGCCCCCTGTACCGTGGCCTGCTGAAGGTAGTCGCTCACGCTCTCGTAGCCGGATATGGCGATGATCTTCGTCCCGGGATGGTCGCGGCGGATCTGGCGGATCGTCACGAGACCGTGCTGATCGGGCATCATGATGTCGGTGACCACCACGTCGGCCGGCTAGCTCCCGAGGAGCTCGAGTCCCTCGCGGCCGCTGGACGCCGTGGCGACATCGTAGCCGGAGGATTCCAGGATCCGATGGAGCAGTGTGGTCGTGACCGGGTCGTCGTCGATGACAAGCACGCGGGCCATGCGAGATCCTCCTGGGGCCGAGGGGCGGGGTAGGCCCAAGGTAGCCAACACCGCTCAGTTGTCAACCGGAATCCTGCTGGTCGTCCGGCTGTGGGCCCATCCAGGACCACGTCGCGCCTTGACTTGCACGGCACGGTAGCGCATGATTACGGCGACCCCAAGAGCCGCGGAAAGGATGCCGTGTCACACGTCGACCTCGCACGTCCCCTTGGCCTGGTACTGGCCCGATTCAGCTTGCCGCTTCGCGCATCGCTGATGCAGATACTCCCGCGGGCGCTGCGTAGCGATATAGAGGGGATCCTCGAGGAGGTCGAGGATCTTGCGCCCGACGAGATGTCGTTCGTCGAGCAGGTCCTCCACGCCGACCTGCAGGCGATCTTCTCACCTGAAGACGAGGTCGCGGAGGAACGGTTCCTTGTCGAAGCCTGGCCGCTACGGGTCTCGGACCTGCTTGCCGTCATTCTGCGGCACGCGTCTTCACAACAGGCGGCTTCAGCCCTTCTCCGTCTGCCTGCGGACCTGCAGGGCGAGGTTCTGCACCGGCTTGCCGTACAGGACCTGGGCAGGCTCCGCGGCCTGCTCGGGCGGTCCGAGGTCGCCTTCCTTGAGGCCCTGGACAAGAGCTGGGATACGCCCGCCCGCACAGCGGATCCGGCGATCGCAGCCGAGGTGCTCGATGGGGTCCCTTCGCCCAGGGCGGTACGGCGGCTCCTCACCGAAATGCACCGCATGGACCCCGAGCCCGCCCTGGCGGTCCAGGATATCCTATACGACTTCGATGATTTGGTGATCCTCACCGACTTGGAGCTCCAGATGGTGCTCAACGGCGTGGATGCCTGGGACCTTGCCCTGGCATTCAGGTCGGCGTCGCCAGCCATCAAGCGGCGCCTCGTGGCGACTATCTCGGAGCGCAGAGCGGGTCATCTGGCAGAAGACCAGATCATGGTGGAAGACGCCGATGAGGAGGACGTCGCCGTCGTACGACGCCGGCTCGTGGCGC
>JASLMQ010000113.1 GCA_030746455.1 Candidatus Latescibacterota bacterium | reverse complement strand
GATAGATCTGGCCAGTTGTCAGGTTGTTGCTGCGCGGCAAATCGATCCCCAGGAAACGCTCGTAGTTGCCCAGATCCAGGTCGATCTCACCGCCGTCGTCGGTGACCCAGACTTCCCCGTGCTCGGTGGGCCGCAGGGTGCCTGCATCGTAGTTGATGTAGGGGTCGATCTTGATGGCCGTTGCCTTGTAGCCATATTGCTGCAGGATCTTCCCGATCGAGGCCGTCGCAAGCCCCTTGCCGACCCCGCTGATCACGCCTCCCGCAACGATGATGTACTTGGGACCCTGGTATTCCTGTGTCACAGGACCTCCCCTTCGCGTTTGTCAGTCAGGTAGAATGGTTCTTCACAGGGGGTTTTTGGGGGATGCATCATGCAGAATCGGCGGTGGGTCGATAGCACCACCGCCGATCGTCTGCGTCATTCGATGACTTTGGGCACTCGAAAGTGACCGTGTCCGGAGCTGGGCGCGTTGGCGAGCGCCTCGTCCTGGGGAAGCGAGGGTCGGGCCCGATCCTCGCGGAACACGTTCGATATGGGGAGAACGTGCGCCGTAGGGGAGACGCCTGTGGTGTCCAGCTGGTCGAGCGCAGCCACATAATCCAGAAGACGGTTGAGCTCGACCACCAGGCGTTCCTCATCATCGCGGTCGAATCTGAGTCTTGCCAGTTCCGCAACCTTGCGGACATCATCCAGCGTGACGGGCATATTGGGGATCTCTTCCTGTGGCTCTCCTTCACTCTATCCCATCCATGGTGTACCCCATTTCATATGCCACATAATATGGTACAAATCCAGGGCGAAATCAAGCCTATTCTGGATCCCGGCTGCGGGGGCTCCTCAGGGCCCTATCCGGGCTCGAGATGCGCGAACCTGGCGACCACCTTCTTCACGGCTCCTGCCACGAAACGGATGACTAGCTTGGCATTTTCGCCCCTTCCCGAGCTTGCCTCGATCTGTCCGCGTCCCCAGCTGGGGTGGACCACCCAGTCCCCGACCTCGAAATCCAGAAGCACGGCGCCCCCCCCGGATTCGGGGTCCTCTTCCTCGGGTGGAAGCTCCCGCTCCGCCCACGCCCCCGTCCCGATGAGCTCCTGAGGGATCTCCTCGAGGAACCTCGACTGCTGACAGATTTCAGCTCCTCCATATCGCCGCCGCTGGTTGGCGTGGGTCAGGAACAGCCGGTCTTCGGCGCGCGTGATTCCCACATAGCAGAGGCGCCTTTCTTCCTCCAGGGCCTCTTCGTCATCCGCCTCTTCGTCCCACGTCCTCAGAAGCGGGCACAGCCCTTCCTCCATACCCGTCAGGAAGACCACGGGGAACTCCAGTCCCTTGGCGCTGTGCAACGTCATCAGCGTCATCGCGTCGGCGTTGCGCGACCACTGGTCCACGTCGGTCAGGAGCGAGACCTCCCTCAGGAACGCCTCCAGGGAGGGATCCTCCGAGCGTTCGGCGAAGTCCTGGACCCCCGCCAGAAGCTCCTCGACGTTCTCCCGACGGGATTGGGATTCCACTGGGGGAAGCTCGCGGAAGGACTCCAGGACTCCCGTGGCCTGGACGACGGCCTCGGCCAGCTGGCCCGCATCGAGTCGCTCGAGATCCGCGCGCAGCTCCTCCATGCCATGATAGAAGATCTCCATCGACTTTCTAGCCCGCGCCGGAAGGCCTTCGATCTCCCCCAGCCGTCCTAGCGCGTCGTAGGGCGCGATCCCCTCCCGCATGGCGAACCCGTCCAACCGATCCAGGGAGGTCGTCCCGATACCCCTCCGGGGTGTGTTGATGATTCGATTCAGGCTGATGGAATCGCGCGTGTTGACGAGCAGCCGGAGGTAGGCGAGCACGTCCTTGACCTCTTTCCGTTCGTAAAATCGCACGCCGCCGACCACGACGTAGGGTATGGCCCCACGGCGAAGGCCTTCCTCCAGGGCGCGGGATTGGGCGTTGGTCCTGTAGAGCACGGCCATGCCGCCGAAGGTTCCGGCCCCCTCACGGGCCAGGAATTGGGCCGTGTCGGCTACCCACCCGGCCTCCTCGACCTCATCCATGCATCGCTTAAGCCCGATCCGTTCGCCGCCGGACCGGTCTGTCCAGAGCTCCTTGCCCTTCCTCCCCAGATTGTTGCGAATGACCGCGTTTCCCGCATCGAGGATCACCTGTGTGGACCGATAATTTCGCTCCAGACGGATCACGCGCGCATCAGGGAAGTCCTTCTCGAAATCCAGGATGTTCCTGAGGTCGGCCCCGCGCCACGCATAGATGCTCTGATCGTCATCGCCGACCACACAGATGTTCTGATGCCCCTCGGCCAGTCGACGCGAGAACAGGTACTGGGGTCGGTTGGTGTCCTGATACTCATCGATCAGGATGTGCTCGAAACGCGTCTTGTAGGCCTCAAGTCTATCGGGGTGGGTCTCGAAGAGCTTGACCGAGAGCATCAGAAGGTCGTCGAAGTCCGCCGCGTTGTTCTCCGTCAGGGCGCTCTGGTACTGTCGGTAGATGCGGGCGACCTGCTGGTCATAGTACGAGGTCGCCCCTCGGGCAAAGGCCTCCGCATCCACCATCCGGCTCTTCTCGCTACTGATGCGGGAGCGGACGCGCTGCGGCGGGAACTGCTTGTCGGACAGCTCCTGATCCCGGATCACTTGGCGCAGGAGTGTGAGCTGGTCGTCGGAATCATAGATGGCGAAGTTGGATCGCAGCCCAACGGCTTCGGCCTCGGCACGCAGGATCCGCGAACAGAGCGAATGGAAGGTACCGATCCACATCCCACGGCTGGTGCGCTTCAGCAGGCCCTCCACCCGATCCCGCATTTCACCGGCCGCCTTGTTCGTGAAGGTCATAGCCAGGATCTTGCCGGGATGGACGCCCAACTCACCGATGAGATAGGCGATCCGATGAGTCAGCACGCGCGTCTTGCCTGATCCTGCTCCCGCCAAAACGAGAACCGGCCCTCCGACGGCGAGGACCGCTTCGCGCTGCCGATCGTTCAACCCCTCGAGTACCGACATCCCGTCCCCTCCCCGATCAGTTGGCCGAGCGCCGCCACATGTTCCTTCGAGCTCGACGGGTCTTCCGTTTGGCGGCTTCGTGTTCCTGCATCGTACGGCTGAAGATGTGCGATCCGTCACCTTGAGCCACGAAATAGAGGTAGCCGACCTCGGCCGGATCGACGGCCGCTCGGATCGAAGCCTCTCCGGGGCTCATGATCGGGCCGGGCGGCAGGCCGTAATGTCGGTAGGTGTTGTAGGGCGAGTCGATCCTGTAGTCGCGGTTGAACAACCGGCGCGGGCCGTCTGGGATCGCGTACTGAACCGTGGGATCGGCCTGCAGCCGCATCCGCTTCTGCAGGCGATTGTGGTAGACGGCCGAAATCAGGGGACGTTCGTGGTCGAGCACGGCCTCCCCCTCGATGATGGAGGCCATCGTGACCACCTCGTGCACCGACATCCCCATGTCGCGCGCACGCCTCCGCATCCTGGAGTCGAGGATGCCGAAGAAGTGGTCCACCATGAGGCGAACCACCTGGCGCTCGGCCATCGCCAGAGAGAACTTGTAGGTCTCCGGGAACAGGTAGCCTTCCAGCGTCTGGGCTTCCACACCCAGCTCTCGGCAGAGGGCGGGATCTGACGTGATCGCCAGGAGCTCCTGCT
>JASLMQ010000112.1 GCA_030746455.1 Candidatus Latescibacterota bacterium | reverse complement strand
GCTGTTCAGGGCGATGGCCACCTGGTGGCGAACCGACTTCGGGGGTGCGGTGCAGGAGGTGCTGGGCATCTCAGACCGGGAGCTGCATCGGAGGTGGATCGAGTCCCTCCAGGAGCGTTACGGGGTCCAGGAGGCACAGATCAGGACGAACCTGTCCGATGGGGACAGCGTTCGGGCCGAAGGCTACATGAACCTCTATCCCCGGTGGTCGCCCGACGGGGGACAGTTGGGCTTCCTGTCCAATGCCGGCAGCGACTACGGCCGGACCAGCCTCTACACCCTCGCCCTGGCCGACACCACCACCAAGCTCGTCGCGCCGGGAGCCCGAACGGCCTTCGACTGGTCCCCCGGCGGGAGCCATCTGGTCTTCGCGCGGCGCGGCGCCCCCAACTCGAAGGGCTCCAGGTTCTGGGACCTCCACACCGTGGATCCCTCGGACGAGACCGGCACGGGAACCCTGCGAAAGGCGGCGGCCGCGCTTGGGTTCCCCTCCGAAGAGATCCCGGGTGAAACTCGGCTTTCGCGCGATCTGCGCGCCGTCTTTCCCGCCTACGCCCCCGACGGGTCCACTATCGCCTTCGTCCAGAACCGGGGTGGTTCCACCAACCTGGCCGTGATGGGCGCGAAGACCCGGACCGTCCGGTTCTTGACCAACTTCAGCGACGGTACTCTGGTCTACACCCCCCGATGGTCGCCCGACGGAGGCCAGATCGCCTTCTCGATTTACCGCCCCGACGGCAGCCGCGACATCGCCGTCATCCCGGTTACGGGCGGCGAATGGACCCCCCTGATCTCCACGCCCGAAACCGATCGCGATCCGGCGTGGACGCCCGACGGCGACGGCCTGGTGTTCTCTTCCGACATCGACGGGGTCTTCGACCTCTATCACCTCGACCTGACTTCCCGGGAGGTGCACCGAATCACCCGCGTCCTGGGCGGGGCCCTGCAGCCGGATGTTCATCCCAGGGACGGGCGTATCGCCTTCAGCCACTATGGGGCCAGGGGCTACGAGATCCGGGTCACCGACGGCTACGGCCTCTGGCAGCCGGCCGATTCCGAGGTCTTCCTGCCAGATACCGAACTCGCACTTGCCCACCCTGATGAGGAGGAGACCGACCCCGAGGGCGAGACGCGCCCCTACAGGAACGACTTCGCCCCCCTCACCGTGCTTCCGCGTGTCGCCTTCGACGCGGGGAAGCTCAAGCTCGGAGTCGAGGCCGGGTCCGACGACATCCTGGGCAAGCAGGGCCTGTTCTTCGTGGGCATGCTCTCTCCCAATCGCGATATGGACCTCTACGCCGCTTACGAGTTCAGGCGGTGGCGGCCAACGCTCTTCCTCGAGGCCTACCGGGTGGTTCGGCACGTGGACGAAGACGTCAGCGACCGGGACCTGGACTATCGCATCTACGATCGGGATTTCACGCTCAACGGCGTGGAGATGGGAGCCAAGTACCGGATGCGGCGGGGAGGCCTGTTCGATGCCAGGCTGGTCTACAGCCGGTACGGATGGGTGATCAACCAGGCCCGCTTCAACGGCCTGAACCGGTTCACCGTCGGGGCGACCTACCTGAATGGGTTCGACCTCTCCCTGTCCTACCGGTTGGAGTCGATCGGGCTGGCACGGGATATGGAAATCAACCCCCGATCGGGCCGGGAATTCACCCTGAAATACACCCGTGCCTTCAACTTCTTCCTCCGCGATTTCAAGCAGAACAGCTCGGTCCTGATCGAGCTCTACGACCGTCATTTCTACAATCAGCTCACGCTTGAGTGGAACGAGTATGTCCCGGTCGGGCCCGGCCGGAGCGCCCTGGGCCTGCGCCTCTACGGTGGGCTCATCGACAAGGAGGTCGACGACTTCTTCGACTTCCATCTCGGCGGACTCCCGTACATGAAGGGATACACGTTCTACGGCCTCGAGGGAAGCCGGGCCTTGATGCTTCGCGGCGCCTATCGGTTCCCAGTTTGGTCCCGAATCCACAGGCAGACCGGGCCCATCTACTCCGACCAGCTCTTCGGATCCGTCTACGCCGGCATCGGACGGGCCTGGGACGGCAACGAGATGGACGACGTCCTGGGTCGGGGCTGGAAGCGGGACGTGGGCGCCCAGATCCGGTACGACGCGACCTCCTTCTACCTCTTCCCCACGCGTCTGAGTTTCGACATCGCCTACGGATTCGACACGGTTCCCCTCATCGAGAGAGGGGGCGTGTCAGGCCGGAGCGGGGTGAAGGCCTACTTCACCTTGCTCTTCGGCTACCTGCAAAGTGTCGGGCTCTAGCCCGACCTTCCGGTGCCGGCAGAACGGCACCGGAATAATCGCGGAAGGACGATCGCCATGCGATTCATTGCGATAGCATTGATCTGCTTCTGGGTCCTGCCGGCCCACGCGTTCGACGGGGCATCCCCCTCGCCCCCCCGCCGCGCGGCACCCGGAGAGCCGTTGCCTCAGCTCGGTGCGGACGCCAAACCGTCGGAACAGAAGTCCCCGCGCCTTGCCTTCCTCATGTCCCTGGTGGTGCCTGGCCTCGGCGAGCTTTACGCCGGGGGGGCCACCAAGTGGGCGGTGGGCTTCCTGACGGTCGAGAGCTTCACCTGGCTCAGCCACGCACGATGGCGCAGCAAGGGGAACGACCTGAAGACAGACTTCCGTCGGTACGCGGACGCCAACTGGAACGAGATCCGGTACCGTGAGTGGCAAGCCTACAATGCCATCCACAAGGTGTTCAACGAAACCGAGACCCTGCCTTGCAAGGACACGGACCCGAATGCCCCGAGCTGCCAGAAGGTCGACACACAGCAGTACTATGAAATGATCGGGAAGTACCCCCAGTTCGTGTTCGGCTGGAAAGACGTTCAGGACGTGCCCTTCACCATGACCAACGACCAGGTCGATTCGGCCTATCGCCTCGACTACGAGTCGCAGCGCAATCAGAGCAACAAGCATCTGAAGCGGGCATCGGTGATCCTCGGCCTTGCCGTCGTCAATCGGATCGTGAGCGCCATCCACGCCTCCGTGCACACGCAGCGCAGGAACGCCTCGCCCCGGGCGGAGCACCTGTGGCTTGGCCTCGTGCCCTTCGATGAATCGGGCCGTACGCACATTGTGGTGAACGCGCGCTTCTGACGCCGTTCGCCCACTGCCTCTTCCAGGGTTCCCAGCATGCCTTCGCGCACCCAAACAGGCCTGATTCTCCTGCTTGCCGTCTTGCTGGCCGGCGTCGATCCCGCCCCGGCCTCCGCCGCAGGTGCCAAATCGCCCCGGAAGGCCGCACTGCTGTCCCTTCTCGTTCCCGGGACGGGTGAGCTCTATGCAGGGGGAGGCAAATCGGCCCGGTTCTTCCTCTTCACCGAGGGCACGTTCTGGACGGGTCTGTTGGCCTTCCGCGCGTTGGCCTCGGCGCGCCGGTCCACCTTCGAATCCTACGCCGCGGCGCACAGCGGGGTCAATCCAGCCGGGCGTCCCAACTCCTTCCTGGACGAGCTGGAGCGTTTCGATAGCATCTACGCCCGGAATGCGTGGGAGCTGAACGTGTCCGGCGACCAGGCGAGCCCCAGACCCGAAACGCCAGAGGACATCTGGGAGTGGGACTCCGAGGCCTCACGCCTCGAGTTCCGGGAGCTCAGGAGCCGGAAGGCGTGGGCCTCCCAGAAGGCGTTCCTCTGTGTCGGCGCGCTGCTGCTCAACCGCTTCGCCAGCGCCCTCAACGCGGCCCGGATCGCCAGGAAGACCGATTCAGCGGCACAGCCTCGGAACCTCGAGGTGGGTCTCGCCACCCACCCGGAGGGCGCAACGCGAGGCTGGCTCCGCGTGCGGTTCTAAAGTTCCTCTTGCTGGAAGTCCTACTATCGACTCGACCGTGAGGCCGTCGCCGGAGGTCCCCCGGGTGCGATCCCTGCCCCGACATCGAAAGCCTGTGCTGGCCGTCCTGTCCCTCCTCCTCCTGTTCATCCCCAGACAGGTTCTGGGGGCCGATCTCCCCGTCCTCTCAAGTGGTACCCACCGACTCCCGCGCCCCGTCATTTCCCCTCAGGCGCTTCCCAAGCAGGTGGTTGCCAGGCCCTTTGTTGTCGGCGACACCCTCACCGTTCCGGCCTACAGCTTCCGGCTGGGCGATCAGGGTCACTACAAGACCACCACGACCTGCCGCGTCGTGGGAAGCCGCTGCTATCTGTTCGTCGAGGACGAGATCTGGGGATCGCACCGCATCACCCAGGCCGGGCTCGAATCCCTGGTTGATGCGTTCGACAGATCCACGCCGGCGGATTCCTCGCGCGGGATATACTGGGTGACAACGAACCTGTTTGGGCCTCCACCCGACGCCGACGCCGACCCCCGGATCCTCATCGTCGTCCTGGATATCCTGGACAGCCCGATCACGGGGACGGCCTTCGTCGGCTACTTCGACGTGGCCAACCAGGCCCCACCCACCTCGCGGGAAGTCATCTACATCGACAGCAATCCGCTCGACATCGACAGCGACCTCGCTCGGGCGACCCTCGCGCACGAGTTTCAGCACATGCTCCACTGGCGCGGTGATCCCGATGAGGACAAGTGGGTGGATGAGGGCTGTTCGGAGTACGCGGAGCTTGCCTGTGGCTACAAGGACACGACCCGGACGGCCGCATCAGCCTTCCTGCAGGTGACCAACACCAGCCTCACCCTGTGGGAGGATCTCCCGTTCGACTTCGACCAGGCCTATCTCTGGATGACCTATTTCGTGCAGCGATATGGCGAGGGGGCGCTCCCGGCCCTCGTGTCCACGCCCGAAGACGGGATCCAGGGCGTCGATCTGGTGTTGGAGGGCATCGGGTCCGACGACCGATACGCCGATCTGTTCGCCGACTGGATGGCGGCGACCTTTCTGGATGGTCCGGGCCCTCTCGGTTACGACAGGATCGACCTCGGGTCCGTCCACACCGACACCCTCGCGGTCCCCACCGAGGTCGTCGTGCGGAGGGTCAGACTCTGGGGGATCGACTACCTCGCCCTCGGTGAGTCTGCAGGAGTGACAGCCACACTGAGCGGGGCGCTCGGATCGGGGTTGATGGTGTCGCTGATCACCCAGGGAAACGGCGAAGCCTCGGCGGGTTCCGCTTCGATCCCGGCCGGTGTCCAGGGCCGAATCAGCGCCTTCGGCCCGGGTGCGCGCGTTCTCGCCGTGACCCGCACATCGGGCGACCTCGAGGACTACACCATCTCCATCGCGCAGCTCGACGGCACCTCCGCGCGTGCATCTGATTTCGACAACAGCGGACGGGTCGACTTCGAGGACTTCGTGCGCTTCGCCAGAAACTTCGGGCGCACCCACCTCTCGAACGGCTTCGACCCCAGCTACGACCTGGACGGTGATGGCCGGATCGCCTTCCCCGACTTCGTGATCTTCGCCAGGAACTTCGGCTCCAGCGTCTAGCCGGGCAGGCCTGACGGGCGCAAAGTGAACGGCCGGCGCGACATCCGTCGCACCGGCCGTTTCCTGTTTGGTGAAGCTGTGTTCGGTAACCCCGCGCGAGCTACTCCTCCAGGCCCAGGTCGATCATCTTGGGTCCCTTTGCGATGTACTCCTTGGTCTTCACCTTCTCAACGCTGCGAAGCCGCTTGGTCACCTCGGCGATCCGTTTCGCGTCGTGCTCCACCTGCTTCAGCTTCTCCCGGATATCTTCGCTCAGGTCCCCTCCCGACATCTGCAGGATCTGTGCAGTCGCCAGAATGGTGGTCAGCGGGTTGTTCACCTCGTGGTTCACCGTGATCGCCGTCTGTCGGACCGCCTCGAGCCTCCCCGCAACGATCTCTGCCTCCCGCAGCTCTTCCTCGAGCCGGACCTGCTCCGTCACATCCTCCGACACCTGTACCGCGCCGATCATCTCCCCCCGCTGGTCCTTCAGGGGCGTGATCTCCACCAACAGGATCAGATCGCCCTCCGGGGTCGAGTAGACCTTCCGGGGATCTTCGTAGGTCTTGCCCTCCACCAGCACTCGCTCGGTGATCTCGTCCCACAGCTCCTTGGGATCGTCGGGCGTCAGCTCCGAGACGGGCATCC
>JASLMQ010000111.1 GCA_030746455.1 Candidatus Latescibacterota bacterium | reverse complement strand
GATCACCGTGCTGGACGCCGGGGGCATGATGATGGACGAGACCATGTTCCCAACGGCTGCCGGCGAGACGACTATCACGCTCTATGCCAGTGGCAAGGGCGCGTCGGGAACGGCGACGATTTATGCAGTCGCCGGAGCCGACACCACCAACACGATCGTCGTCGGATTCTCGCGCGAGAACCCCGTCGAGCTGGCTTCCTTCGCCGGCGAGCTGGTCGAGGACGGCGTGATGCTGGTCTGGACCACTGCTTCGCAGACGAACAACGCCGGCTGGCGGATGCTCCGCAGCGTCGACGGCGAGAACTATGAAGTCGTGAGCGGGCTCCTTCCCGGAGCCGGCACCACGGACGCGCTGCTGAACTACAGCTTCGTCGACAAGGAGCTGCCGGCGTCCGAGGTCGTGTTCTACGTGCTGGAGCAGATCGATCTCGACGGTGCGATCCACCGGTCGAACGAGATCGAGGTGATTCTGGGCGCGCGGACGCTGCCACTCCCGACGGAGTTCGGGGTCAACGCGTACCCGAATCCGTTCAACCCGAGCACGACGATTTCCTACGACCTGCCTGAGGCCCAGATGGTCTCGATCGTCATCTACGACGCGCTTGGACAGGAGGTGCGTCGACTGGTGAACGCTCAGACCGCTGCGGGTCGCTACCAGGTGCAGTGGGATGCGAGGGACAACCAGGGCAGGAGCGTGGGTAGCGGTGTTTACATTGCGCAGGTCGAGGCAGGATCCTTCTCGACGTCGCAGAAGATGCTGCTGCTGAAGTAGTCTCCAGTCCCAGCAGTTTTGCTTCACGAGGCCGCCGGACGTTCGTCCGGCGGCCTTTCTCTTGTTCCGGGTCTTGGTGTGGGACAATCGGGTTGACTCGGCCCGGTGAAGGTGGGTATATTCGGGACGCATTGTGGGTGATTGAGTACGATCGAACGCGAATTCGAATGTGTGCGGCGAGACCGGGTCGAGAGGAAAGGAGCGGAGGGATGGAGAAGATTCGCATCGGAATGATCGGGTGTGGGGGTAATGCCAGCGGGCACCTTCGTCGGATCATGGAGATACCCGAGGTGGAGGTGGTGGGGCTTACGGATACCAGCGAGGAGAGCTTCAAGCGTCTCTTCGAGCGGATCCCGGAGGCGGAGGCCATCCCGAGATTCTCTGACTACAAGGAGATGCTGGCGTCGGTCGAGATGGACGCAACCGAGATCTCGACCCCCCACACGGGGCATTTCGAGCAGATCATTGCCTGCTTCGATCAGGGGCTACACGTTCTGACCGAAAAGCCTATGGTGTGCACGGTGGAACACGCCCTCGAGGTGATGGATCGGGCGAAGGCGGCCGGTGTGGTCTTCATGGTCTCCTACCAACGGCATTTCGCGCCCAGTTTCCGGTTCATGCGGAACCAGATCGGCAGTGGCGAGATCGGAGAGGTGCAGTTCATCACGGCGATGCAGGATCAGAACTGGTACCGAAGCCAGCAGGGGAAGTGGCGGCAGGTGCACTCGCTTTCCGGGGGCGGTCAGCTGAACGACTCGGGCAGCCACCTGCTGGACATCGTGCTGTGGATGACGGATCTCGTTCCCGCCGAGGTGTCGGCGTACATGGAATACTTCGACGGCGAAGTCGACATCAACTCCGCTCTGTCGATCCGCTTCACCAACGGCGCACTTGGGAACCTGTCGGTGGTGGGCAACTCGGTGGGCCCGGGGATGTGGGAGGACATCACGATCTGGGGATCGAAGGGCGTGATCTACTCACGGAACGGGCAGCTGACGTGCAAGTATGGCGGCAGGGATCCGGTGGAGATAGACGACCTCCCCTCGCGCTTCAACAGTCCGGACGAGAACTTCATCGACGCCATTCTGGGCCGAGACGAGGTGCAGGTGCCCGCGGAGTGCGGACTCCGTGTGATCCAACTGAGCGAAGCCGCGTGGGCCTCGGCCGAGAAGGGCGGTCGTCCGGTCAAGGTGAAGTCGACTAGAACCCGGAAGCGGTGAGCGAGGAAGGCCAAGAGATGAAGATCGACTGCCACATGCACGTGAACGGCGGTACGAGGAAGTGGGGTTGGAAGTCAAACGACCTGATCATAGACGCTGCAGATCGGTTGGGGATCGATCAGCTGTGCGTGTCGATCCCGGTGACGCGCGGGATGCCGACTATGGCGGAGGTGCGTTCGTGCAACGACGGCGTGATACAGGCGATGCGCCGCTATCCTGAAAGGATTCTGGGATACTGCTTCGTGGTCCCCGGCTACCGGGAGGCGACCGATGAGATCGACCGCTGCCTGGAGGAAGGGATGATGGGGGTCAAGCTCTACAATCAGTACAAGATCTGGGATCCAGCGGTGCGGCCGACCATCGAGAAGTCGATTGACGCAGGGATTCCGATCCTAGAGCACGCCGGATACCCCACGACGCCTGACCGATGGGTGGATCAGCCGAACGTGTCGCATGCGGGCGACCTCGTGGAGGCCGCCAGAGCCTACCCGGAGGCGATGCTGATCGAGGGGCACATCGGGGGTGGAGGAGACTGGGAGTGGGCCATCAAGCAGCTGAGAAGGGCACCCAGCGTGTATCTGGACACGAGCGGGAGTGTGATCGACGAGGGAATGGTGGAGATGGCCGCGCGCGAGCTCGGGGCAGACAGGCTGCTGTTCGGGACGGATATGACGATGGAGGGTGGGGTGGGAAAGATACTGGGCGCCAGGCTTACCCAGGCCCAGCAGGAGAAGATCTACTGGCGGAACATGGCGAGAATCCTCGACGCGAGGACTTGACCCCGATCTGTGAGAAGCGCGTACCACGAAGGACACGGAGGGGGAAGAGGGGGATCATGAGAATGGCCAGGAACGCGGTTGTGTGCCTGATGGCCACCTTCGGCCTATGGGCATATGAAGGCTGTGCGTATGCTGGGGCGTGGACCCAGAAGGCGGGCGGATCCTACGTGAAGATCGCCGCGGCCTATCTCAACTCCGGCTCCGCCATCGACTCGGACGGGAATCGTGTGCCGAAGGCGGGAATGGGTGAGCTCCGTGACGTCAACCTGTCGGCATACGTCGAATACGGGTTCACTGACCATTTGACCCTGGTCGGGTCGATGCCTTACAAACGGCTCAAGGACGTCCGGACCTTCGCAAACGGGCGTGCGCTGGAGAGGCGCACCGGGTTCGGGGACCTGGAGCTGCGCCTCCGGTGGCGAATTGTATCTGAGCCCGCCGTGGTCTCTGTGGCAGTCGGCGGGAAGGTGCCGATGTGGTACGCCGATGATCCCCAGTCACGGGTGCCGCTAAGCAGCCGGAAGGTGGATGGCGATGTGAGGATCCTGGTGGGCCGGTCGCTCTATCCCTTCCCCGGGTATGTGACGGGTGAGGCAGGCTTTCGGGCTCGAGCGGGCGGCTTTGGCAACGAAATCATCTACGGGCTCGAGGCGGGAGTCACCGCCGGACGGCTCCTGGTGAAGGGGTTCGTCTCCGGAATCCAGACGCTCGGGGAGTGTGCCCCCACAGGTGAGGTCGGCCTGGTGGGGGATCAGAGCGTGCTCAAGCTCTCGCCGGGCTTCATTTTCCGGGTCAGGGATTGGCTCGAGCTCAGCGCGGAAGTCATCCACGTGGCGTGGGGATGCAACACGAGTGCGGGGAACACCTATCTGCTGGGGGTCGCGCTGAAGCGGTGAGGAGAACGAGGCGGGCCCAATGACCACGAACAGAAGAGGGGATCTGCAGTTCGAGCCGGGGCTGCAAGCAACCAAGCCGGATCAGGAGGCCGTGTGCCAAGCCGAGACTGGATGATTCCTGAACGAGAGGCAACCCCGGAGAGCGTGTACCTGAACCGGCGTCAGTTCCTGAAGGCCGCCGGAATCCGCACGTTGAGCGCGGCGGCACTGCTTTCGGGCTGCGGACACGAGAGGGTGTTCGAGCCATTCGAGGATACGGGAGACACCGGGACCAATGGAGGTGGATCCGTTACGCCCCCTCCACAGCCGCCCCGTCCGCTATACCCGGCCACGGTCAACCCCGAATTCAACACGCTCGACAGGCCGCTGACGGAGGAAGAAGCGGCGGCGACGTACAACAACTTCTACGAGTTCACCACGACCAAGGAAGTGCACAAGTTCATCGACAAATTTCAGTGGTATCCGTGGGCCGTGCAGGTCGCGGGGGAAGTGGAGAAGCCCAAGACCTACGACTTCGACGACCTCGTTGGACGGATGCCGTTGGAAGAGCGGTTGTACCGGCATCGGTGCGTGGAGGCCTGGTCCATGGCCGTCCCGTGGACCGGGTTCCCTATGAAGGCGCTGATCGACGAGGTGAAGCCGTTGTCGACCGCACGTTTTGTGAAGATGACGACGTTTCTCAGACCCGATCAAGCACCCGGTCAGTTCAGCAATCCCCAGTGGCCGTGGCCCTACGTGGAAGGGCTGACCATGGCGGAAGCGACCAACGAGTTGACGCTTCTGGGCACCGGCATCTACGGACAACCCTTCCCGGCTCAGCATGGCCCACCTGTAAGGCTTGTGGTGCCGTGGAAGTACGGGTTCAAGTGCATCAAATCCATTGTGATGATCGAATTCACGCGCGAGCAACCTGCGACGTTCTGGAACACCCTCGTCCCCTCGGAGTACGGGTTCTTCGCGAATGTGGACCCGCAGACCCCTCGCCCGCGCTGGTCCCAGGCCACGGAGCGGGTCCTGGGTTCTAACGAGCGTGTGCCGACGCTTAGCTACAACGGATACGAGAAATACGTTGCACAACTGTACCAGTCGACAGGATGATCGAGGAAGGAGACCGAGGTGATCATCGATGTGAATGCCTATGTGGGGCACTGGCCCTTCCGCCAGCTCAGAAACAACACGGTATCGGGACTCCTCCGCCAGATGGACCGGAACGCTATCGACAAGGCCGTAGTGTCGTCGATTCACGGAATCTTCTACAAGGATGCGCACGCCTCGAACGAGGAGCTTGCTCGTGAGACGCGGCGCCACCTGGACCGGTTGATCCCCTTTGCGACGTTGAACCCGACCTACCCCGGATGGGAGGAGGACCTGAGACGCTGTGCAGAGGACCTCGGTCTATCGGGCATCCGACTGTACCCCCAGTACCACGGCTACGAACTTACTGACGCGTCCGGCCTCGATGTCGTCGATGCGGCGACCAAGCTGGGTTGCACGATCCAGGTGCCCATGCGGGTCGTGGACAGACGCCAGCGGCACCGCTTCGATCTTGCGGAAGATCTGGCCGCAGCCGAGATGGAGAAGGCAGTGACCCTTCGTCCGAGGGCGCGCTGGATGTTCCTGAACAGCGTGGGGGTCACGGGTAAGGCCACGCCCAAGGGGTCGCGATTCCTGGTCGGGATCTCTCGACTGACCGCCGTGCTCCAACTGTCGATCCAGGCGGTTCTGGAGAAGGTCGGGCCGAAGCATCTGGCGTTCGGCACGGGGATGCCGTTCAAGGTGGCAAAGCCTCAGTTCCTGAAACTCGAAGTCCTTGATGCCCCGAAGTCCGTGAAGGAGCGTATCGCGTGGCGAAACGCCGCAGAGATGCTGGGGATCGGCCAGGGGAAGGGATCGAAGGGATGAGGCATCGGGGCCACCCCTCCCAGGCCAGCCCTTTGGAGTTGACTTGACCACACCGGGTGGGTATTTTTCTTCATGAGCAGAGCGGCACACGCGACGTCAGCATGCAGGTGGGATCCTACGGCCCACCGAAGGCGGGTGGGTGCTGGGCGAAGGGTGTGATGCGGTTTGCAGGTTCGGACGATCGAATTCCAGGAGAACTTCGGACGGGTGACCGTGGAGGGTGCCCGCCAGCAGAATGTCCTGCAGCGTGAGCCCGAGCTGGCTCGGCTGCAGATGGCGCAGGTCGCCGCGGACGAGCAGGTGCGGGTCCTCAGGCGCCCAAACGCGACCACAGAGACAGAGGGCACGATTGTCGACCCGGAGGCGCGACGTCCCCCTGGCCGGCGCCTGGTGGGCCCTCGGCCGGATCGGGACTCCGAGGAGGAAGAAACGACGCGTCGCAGGCGACGGGGCGAGACGGCGGGCACGCAGATCGACGTCGTCGCCTGAGTCCCTGCAACAGATCCCAGACGCTACCTGAAGCTGCCGCCCCCTCACATGGCAGAGGGCGGCGGTTTTTTCGCAGAGGAAACGCGGCCACGTCTCCTGGTGGCCGCCCGACCGCGAGGAGCAATGGACATAAACGGGGAAGACAGCGGCAGGCAGAGAAGGACCGCAGACGACTTCCTGCAGGACTATGTGGATATGCAGCATACGTTCCGGTCGCTGTCCATCATAGACCAGATCCTCACCGGGATGGACGAGAAGGACCGCCGTCGCCCCCTGCTGTTCCAGCTCAGACGGCAGCTCCAGGAGGATGAGATCACCTTCGAAGAGGCTCGCCACACGATCGTGGAACTGGAGTCGGCCCTCGAGAAGGTGACGTCCCCTGCCAACCGGGTCGGGACGCTGCTGGAGCGGCCGCAAGATGGGGTGGCCTACGTCGTTGTAGGCGGATCGGAGTACTACGCGAACCTGGACGCCCGCCTGGATCCGGAGGGTCTCAAGGTTGGGACACGCATTCTGCTCAACGAGGCCTTCTCGGTGGTCGGGGATCTGGGGTACGCGACCTCCGGGCCTGTGGGGAAGGTGATCGGCGTTCTCGACGACGGACGGCTTCAGGTCGGCCAGGAACATGGACTGCAGGCCGCGATTCTCTCCCGCTCCGGCGAGCTGGAGGATGCCTCGCTCAAGGTGGGCGAGGAGGTGCGGATCGACCCGGGCTTCCGGGTCGCCCTGGAGCGGATCCCAAGCCACGAGGCGAAAGACTACTACCTCGAAGAGATTCCGGAGCTGCCATGGGACAAGATCGGTGGGCAGGACGCAGCCATCCGCGCGATCAAGGATACCATCGAGATGCCGGTGCTGCACCCGGAGCTGTTCGTCCGATTCCAGTACAGCGTGCCGAAGGGGTTCCTGCTCTACGGGCCTCCGGGATGCGGTAAGACGCTGATCGGTAAGGCGACCGCCTACAACCTCGTACAGCAGGTGCAGCGGGAGGCGGGACTCCAGCTCAAGGAATGCTTCATGCACGTGAAGGGACCCGAGATCCTGAACATGTGGCTCGGAGAATCCGAGCGGCAGGTCCGGGAGATCTTCTCGAAGGCCAGGGAGAAGCGGAAGGAGGGCTACCTGCCGGTCGTCTTCATCGACGAAGCGGAATCGGTTCTGGGGACGCGTCGCGCGATCCGCTCCCACAACATCGCGAATACGGTGGTTCCCATGTTCTGCTCGGAGATGGACGGTATCGAGTCGCTCCAGGATGTAATCATCATCCTGGCCTCCAACCGACCGGACCTGATCGATCCCGCGATCCTCAGGCCGGGCAGGATCGACCGCAAGATCAAGGTCGTTCGACCGGAAGAGGCCGGTGGCAGGGAGATCGTGCGGATCTACCTGACGCCCGACCTGCCGATCGATCCGGAGGAGGTGCGACGGCACGGGAACGATGTGGAGCGTGCTGTGGAGTCGCTTGTCGATCGGACCGTTTCCGAGGTCTACGCCAGACGAGACGATACGAGATTCCTGGAGGTGGCACTGAGAAGCAATCGGCGCGAGGTGCTTCACAGGGGAGACCTCTGCAGCGGGGCCATACTGGAGTCGATCGTGCGGAGGGCCAAGGAGGTGGCCATTCGTCGCTCGATCGCGTCGGGGGAGGCAGAGGGGATCTCGATGGATGATTTGCTGCAGGCCATCGAGACCGAGTATGCCGAGAACGAGATCTTCCCGCCGACGGACAATACAGAGGACTGGCTCAAGCTGCTCGACTACGACCCGGAGAACGTGGTACGCGCCGCACCCATCCGACCCGACCGCGATTCGAATCGAAGAGGGACCGGTGTGATCTGAGGGACTCTGGAACACCGCGAGCAGAGAAAAGAAAGCCCTCTGAGCCGGTGCTCACCTGACGCGCGGCAACCAAGCGGAGGCCATGGAGCGGATCTTCGGTCTGGAAACCGAATACGGCATCACCGTCGACGGTGTCGATAAACTCGACGTGGTCGAGGAGTCGATGCAGCTGATACGATGCTACCTCCAGGGGGAGTTCGTTCCCGTTTGGGACTACGACCTGGAGAATCCGCGCAAGGATGTGCGCGGATTCGAAGTCAAGGAGCTGCTCAACGACAAGGACGAAACGGTTCACTTGCAAAAGGACCGGAAGCGCAAGATCCCGTTCAAAGAGCTAAAGAGCGATCTGGTTCTCTACAACGGGGCGCGGTTCTACAACGACCACACGCATCCGGAATACTCAACCGGCGAGTGCCGAACGCTCCAAGATCTCGTGGCCCAGGACCGGGCCGGGGATCGGATCGTCGATGCCTGCGCGGCGCGGCGCAGCGAGGCCCTGTCCGAAGGGTCGATCCGGATCTACAAGAACAACACGGATTTCGAGGGCCACAGCTACGGATGCCACGAGAACTACCTGGTCGAGCGGTCCGTGCCTTTCGAAAGGATCGTGGCGGGACTCGTGCCGTTCTTCGTCACCCGGCAGATCTTCGCCGGTGCCGGAAAGGCAGGGGTCGAGCGGGGCGACCAGGCTCCGATCTTCCAGCTTTCACAGCGCTCAGAGTTCTTTGAGACGATCGCCAGTGTGGACACGATGCACAAACGCCCACTGGTGAACACGCGAGACGAACCCCACGCGGACCCCGAGCGGTACCGGCGGCTGCACGTGATCGTCGGCGACTCCAACATGTCGGAGCACATCACCGCGCTCAAGGTGGGGACGACTGCCCTGGTGCTCGACCTTATCGAGCTGCAGATTCTGCCCGAATGGCGTCTCAGAGACCCTGTCGCGTCAATGAGGGACCTCTCCCGCGACGCGAGTTACCAGTGGCTGGTGCAGCTTGAGGGCCGCAGTTGCAGCCTGGTGCCGGCGGTCGAGGTTCAGCGCACCTATCTGAGCCTCGCCCGGCAGGAGATGGCCGGCCGAGACCGGGAGACGGATTGGACGCTGGGGGCCTGGGAATCGGTGCTGGACGGGCTCGAGTCGGGCCCGATGGCACAGGTCGGGGTGTGTGACTGGGTCACGAAGAAATGGCTGTTGGATTGCTTTTGTGAGTCCGAGGGTCTCAGCTGGGATAGACCCGAAGATCTGACGTGGATACAGAGCCAGGATCTGGAGTATCACAACATCGACCGCGATGCGGGCCTGTACTACCTTCTGGAGTCGCAGGGGAAGATGGCCCGGCTGGTGGGTGACGACAAGATCGCCGAGGCGATGGCGGCTCCCCCCTCCGGGACGCGGGCCCATTTCCGCGGCCGGTGTCTGGAGCGGTTCAGAGAGGACGTGAAGTCGATCAATTGGGACCAGATCGTGTTTGCCCGAGACGGCCACCAGCACTCGGTGGACCTGAAGAATCTGGTCGAGGCGGGTGCGGCCCAGGCCCACAATGGGTTGATCGACCGGGTTGAGACGCTGGACGACCTGCTGGCCGGGGTGGCTGAGCTGTCCCGATCCCACGACCGGGTGTTGGCCGAAGCGGGTTCTTGATCTGGGGTGCTGCGCGTCGGCAGCTGGAGGGGAATCCAGCGCACCTGCGGGAAGCGAATATCATTTCCCATGGATTCTAGATACAACAGGGGGGATATCGATATGGACGAAAAGCTTGCTAGCCTTGAACGCCGACCTCGGCCATTCGGGCCTACAGAGCGCAAGCCGGACGACGAGGACGGCCCCTCTCGCCCGGAAGTGGACAGGCCTGACACCCAGGACCTCCTCCGGCGGATGCGCCGGGTGGATCCGAATCAGTCGAGGCGGTACCGACAACGGACGGGCGAGTAGCCGATGGATTCCGGAAGCGACTTTCTCGACCTTCTCAAGGACAAGGGCTATCAGTTCCCGATAGGGGGGCTGCAGCAGGGACGCAGCCGCGAAACCGAGGCCCGGCTTCCCTTCGAGCCGACAGAGGGTACGACCATCCTTGGCCTGCGCTACCGCGACGGGGTCCTGATTGCCGGGGACAGGCGTGCCACGGCGGGCAACGCGGTGGTCACCGACCGCGCGGACAAGGTGATCGACATCGACTCGCACTCGGTGCTGGCCATCTCAGGCTCCCCGGCCATCGCGTACGAGATCGCCCGTATTCTGGAACACTCGTTCCAGTACCATCGGCGCCGGCAGCTGCAGGAGATGAGCCTGGAGGCGAAGGTGCGGCGGCTCTCGCTTCTGATCCGCGACAATCTGCCGATGGCCATGCAGGGCATCGGCGCCGTGATCCCGATCTTCGCCACCTTCGACCGGAGAGATGAGCGGGGCAAGATCTTCTTTTACGACGCCCTGGGAGCCCAGTTCGAGAGCACGGATTTCGCCACGACGGGATCGGGGTCCCCGGGCATTCGGGGGACCATGTTCTACCTCAATTTGTGGGGAGAGCGTCCGTTCGGTGACATGGACCGCGAGACCGCACTGGGACTGGTCCTTCGGCTGCTCCACACGGCATCGGAATACGATGCGGCAACGGGTCGATATGAGGGTGCCGCAGACGTCCAGCCCTCTGTCAAGGCCATTACGTCCGAGGGTCTGCTGGACGTATCGGGCGACGAGATCATGGAGCTGTACGAGCGCTTCGTAAGGGCAGAAGGAGGCACAGCGCCGTGATGCACGACGAGCCCTACCGCTGGGCCGAAGCGGTTGCCAATCGACGGGAATATATAGAGGACCAGCTCAGGGGGGGGAGTCCGGTCGTCGGACTCGGCTACGAGGACGGGGTGGTTCTGGTCACCTTGGGCCAGGGGCAACAGAAGCTCTTCGAGATCCACGATCGCATCGGCCTGGCTGCTCTGGGGCACCCGACGGACATCGAGAAGCTCCGGCAGGCGGGAGTAGACCTGGCCTCCGTCATCGGCTTCAACTACTCGGAGGCCGATGTCACGCTGCAGCAGATCATCCATTTCGGCCTCGGTCCCGCCGTGAAGGCCGCGTTCGACGAGATCTTCCGGTCTCCCTACATCGCGAGACTGCTGCTGTCCGAGCTTGGCGAGCCCGGGGAGGCCGTCGCATTCTACACCGTGGACTACGACGGGAGCTTCCTGAGGACAGAGGGCTCCGGAGCCGTGGGTGGAACCGCAGATGCGGAACGTATGATGCACAACCGGCTTCAGGACGGATCGGACGATGGCGAGTCCCTCGATTCGGCCCTGGGCCGGGCCCTACTCGCATGGGGAGCGGGCTGGTCCGTAGGCCAGAGGGGAGGAGGCTCTACAGATACAGACGACCTGGAGAAGGAGCTGGACCAGGCGGATCTTCCTTCGTTGCTCAGGGAGGCCCTCGATTCCATGACGGTGGAGGCCGTCGTACTCGACCTGACTCAGTCGGGGAAGGGCAAGTACCGTGTTCTGAGTGAGGCCGAGATCGAGCCTGCCCTGGAGGCGTATCGATCCTGACAGACAGAACCAGCCGGAGCTGGTGACAAGAAGGCGCGCACCCGAAGGTCCGCGCCGTTCGCATTTCTGGAATCCCACGACATGGAAAACCGGATATTCGGTCTCGAGACGGAGTATGGTTGCCTGGCGCCGGAGCAGGATGGATTCGTCAGCCCGGACATCATCTCCGTACGGGTGAAGGACCACGTCTTCCATTCCGAGCGCATCGGCATCGTCGATATCCACTATCGGGGTCGGGATGAGCCGCCAGGCAATGGCGGCTTCCTCTTCAACTCGGGCCGGATC